>DATKFA010000256.1:0-3642 GCA_035511715.1 Candidatus Acidiferrum sp.
GGAAGATCGCGATGAGGACCTCGACGAGGAACTTGATCACAGCGCGATCTCGACCGCCGGCCAACCGCCCGCCGGGACATACTCGCCGTCCTCCATCCTGTCGTACGGAGCGCGGATTCCACCGCCGGCGATGACGCGCACTGCTTCGAGGAAACGGTCGATCTCCGCGTCGGTGTTGTACGGCGCGAGGCTCGCGCGCACCGCTCCCGGCAGCGCCTTGCGACCGTCCGTGGTCATCTCCTCGACGATCCTGCCGACTTCGTCCTTGGTCATGTGCATCAGGTGCATGAGGTAAGGGTGCGCGCAAAAGCACCCGTGGCGCACGGCGATCCCCCACTCGTTGCTCAGCGCCGCCGCCACGAGACCATGGTCGAGGCCGTCGACGAGAAAGCTCGCAAGCGCGAGACGGCCCTCGGTTTGATCCGGGCTGCCGAGGACTCCCACGCCGGGGATCCGTCGCATACCGTCGAGCAGGCGACGCCCGAGCCGCAGCTCCTCCTCGAGCATCTCGTCGAAGCCGAGCTCGAGCAGCGTGTCGATGGCTACGCCGAGAGCCACCGCGCCCATCACGTTGGGCGAGCCGGCCTCTTCGCGGTCTGGCAGGTCGGCCCAGATCGTGTCGTCCCAGGTGACGATCTGGATTGCCCCGCCGCCCATCACCTCGGGCGCGCCGGTGAAGAAGTCGCGTGGAGCGACCAGCACTCCGGCACCGTACGGCGCATACATCTTGTGTCCCGACAACGACACGAAGTCGAGATGCCCCGGGTCGTCGGCCGGCCGCACGTCGATGCGGTGGTGGGGCGCGAGCTGCGCGGCGTCGACCGAGATCAAGGCCCCGTACCGGTGCGCGAGCTCGGCCACCTCGTGGATGGGCGACACGAAGCCGGTCACATTGGAAGCGCCGCACACCGCGACGAGGCCAATGGTCCGATCTGCCTTTTGCAGCGCCTTGTCGATGGCGTCCAGGTCGATCTGGCCGTCTTCGGTCAGCTCGACCATCACGTGCCCGCTGCGGTGCCGCCAGGGTAGGAGGTCGGCGTGGTGCTCCATCTCGGTGACGAGAACGCGACGGCCGTCGAGTCGCGCCTGCTCCGCCGCGATTCGGTTGAGCGCGTCGGTGGTGCCCTTGACGAAGATCACGACCTGTGCCCGCTCGTCGATGTTCAGAAACCGCGCGACGTGCTCACGCGCGCGCTCATAAGCCTCGGTCGACGCACGCGACTTGTAACCAGTTCCGCGATGGACGCTGGAGTACACCTCGGCGAAGGAGTTGATCGCCGAGCGCACGCGTTTCAGAGGCGGCGTGCTGGCCGCGTTGTCGAAATTGATGCCAATGACGGAGCCGCCGCCATAGATCGGAACGGGCAGGTCGACCCCGGCGAAGTGCTCACGCCACACGTTCGGGCCTAAATCTAGCGCCGGCCCAGGAAAAAGCCATCCTGTAGCAGGCGCACTAGCGAAAGGGCCTTGCGTTGTGTTATTGACACGAGAGCGGTATGAACAACGGGTCCGACTCCAGCCTGGCCGCCCGGGAGCTCAGCTTCCTGGTGCGCCTCGCCCAGGCCGCGGCCTCGACGCAGCGGCCCGACGAGCTGCTCGGGCTGATCATCCGGGAGACGACCTCGGCCATCGGGACGGACGTCTGCTCGCTGTATCTGCTCAGTCCCCATGGACCCGAGCTCTTGCTCACGGCGACCAACGGCCTGAACGAAAACATGGTCGGCAAGGTGCGCATGAAGGTGGGGGAGGGTATCACCGGCTGGGTGGCCGAATCGCGGCGGGCGGCCGTGGTCCCCGACGTGAGCAAGGAGCCGCACTGGAAGTGGGTGCCCGGCCTCGACGAGGACCGGTTCCACTCCATGGCCTCGGTGCCGATCGAGTCAGGGCCCCGGCTGGTGGGAGTGCTGAACGTCCAGAGCACCGAGCGACGCGAGTTCAACTCGGGTGACATCGACTTCCTGCGCGCGATCGCAGCCCAGGTCGCTGGAATCCTCGAACGCAGCGAGCTGCAGCGCCGAACCGAGGTGCAGCTGGCCGAGATCCAGCTTTCGCACGACATCCACGAGCGCTTCACCAAGCTGTCGCTGGACGGCGCTGGGATCCACTCGATCCTCGACGTCATCGGCTCCCTGGCCGGAGGACGCGCGGCGCTCTACTCCGCCGACGGATACCGGATCCGGGGCGCCGGTGAATCCACGGATGGCATGCCCCCGCGGATCCATCTGCCGGCCGCCCTGAGCTCCATGGGCCGCGAGGTGCGTATCAGCGCGGGGCGACCGCCCAGGCCCGTCGACGTGGTGCCAGTGCGCGCGGGTGCCGACGTCCTCGGTCTTCTGGCGGTCGACCTCGACCAGCGCGAGGGCGACGTGGAGGGCCGCGTGCGCGCGCTCGAGCATGGCTCGACCGTGCTGGCGCTCGAGCTGTCCAAGGAAAGGGCTGCCGCAGAGGTCGAACGCAGGCTGCGCGGGGACCTGGTGGAAGAGGTCCTGGCGGGCGGCCTGGAATCCGAAGAGGCCGAACGAATCGCTCGCCAGGCCGAGCGGTTGGGGCACCGGCTGCCGCAGCGGGCGTGGGTCGTGGTGCTCGAGGCCGACGACGACAAGACCGAGGCCGCGTTGGCGGCGCGCGGACAGCAGGACCGGCTCGACGGAGCGCTGAGCGGGCTGGTCCGATCGCGGCTTCCCGGGGCGCTGACCCTGGTGCGCTCCGCTTCCGCGGTGTTCCTTGTGCCGGACGAGCTCGCCTCCGACCTGCTGGCCGTGGAGAAGCTGGGCGCCCAGGTCCTCGCGGCGGCGGCTCCGGTCATGAAGCCAGGCTCGGCGTCGGTCGGCATCGGCAACCTGGCCAACGGCGTGGGCGAGCTCGCGCGCTCGCACGTCGAGGCGCGGCAGGCGCTGCGGCTGACGCGTCGCGCGGGCGGGCGGGCCCGAGTGGCGTCGTATCGCTCCCTGGGCGCGTTTCGCTTGCTGCTCGAGGTGCAGAGCCCGGACGCGCTTCGGCGATTCGTCAACGAGCTGCTCGGTTCGCTGCTTCAGTACGCGCAGTCGCGCGACACGCCGCTCCTCGAAACGCTCGAGGCGCTGTCGGCGGCGCGCTGGATTCGCCGCGCCGCGGCGCGCCAGCTGGGCATCCACATCAACTCGATGACCTACCGGGTGGAGAGGATCCAGGCGCTGACGGGGCTGCAGCTGGACGACCCGGAGACGCGGGTCGCCATCTCGATTGCCCTTCGCGCCCGCGCGATGCTGGGGATGTAGCCCGCCGATTCGGTACATCCTGCGCAAAACGAACCGTATCCAGCTTCAGTTTCACGCTCTTTTGCGCAGAACGAACCAAAAAGGAAGGTGTAGCTAGTCGAGGATCTCGCGCAGGAGGACCTCGATCTTCGAGGCCTCCTCGTGGGCGGACCTTTCTTCCAGCAAGAGATCGGCCGACCGGCGCAGAGCGCGAAGCAGCTCCTCGCGGCTGATGGAGCGGATTAGCGCGCCTTCGGCCCTCTCCAGCTGCTCTTGGGGAAGGGCGTCAAAGCCGCGACCCCACGCAGGCTCCAGCCCGAGGCGGCGGCACGCGAGCATGAGGGCGTGGTCACGCACCAGGCTCGTCCAGTGCTCCGCCTGCCACAGACGCCCACGGTCGATGCAG
>DATKFA010000257.1:0-2239 GCA_035511715.1 Candidatus Acidiferrum sp.
CGTCCCGACACCTGGATCTTCACGCCCTTGGCGCCGGCGCGCATCGTGCGCATGATCGACTGCTTGATCGCCCGCCGGAAGGCGATGCGCTTCTCGAGCTGCGAGGCCACGCTCTCGGCGACGAGCTTGGCGTCGACCTCCGGGGACTTGATCTCGTGGATGGTGACGCGGACCTTCTTGCCGCTGATCCGCTCCAGCTCGTCGCGCAGCGCGTCGACCGAGGCGCCCTGCTTGCCGATCACGATGCCCGGCTTCGCCGTCTGGATGATGATCGTCAGCTGGTTGGCGCTGCGCTCGGTCTCGATCCGCGCGAGCCCGGCGTTGCGCAGCCGGCCGGTGATCAGCCGGCGCATCGCCAGGTCCTCGTGGAGGAGCTTGGTGTAGTCCTTGTCCGCGTACCAGCGGGCGTCCCAATTCCGGTAGACGCCGAGCCGGAAGCCGACGGGGTTGACCTTCTGACCCATTTACTCTTCTGTCTCCGCCTCGGCCGCCGCCGTGGCGGTGGTCTCTTCCGCTGCCTTCGTCGTCTTCCTCGCCCGTGGCGCACGCGCCGGACGGCGCTCCGCCGCGGCCGGCTTCGGCGCCACCGCCGCCTCGGGCTCGGACCCGCGGCGCGGGCGCCGCGGGCGCGGCGGGGCCTGCACCACGTCGTCGCTCACCACCGCGCGCAGGTGGCTGGTGCGCTTGAGGATGCTGAACGCGCGTCCCTGGGCGCGCGGCTGGAACCGCTTGATGACGGTCGCGCCGTCGATCTCGATGCGGCTGACCCGCAGCGTCGAGGCGTCGAGGTTGTAGTTGTGCTCGGCGTTGGCCGCCGCGGACTTGATGACCTTGGCGACCTCGATGGCCGCGGCCCGAGGGGTGAAGGCGAGGATGGTCAGGGCGTCGCCGACGGGCAGCCCCTCGACGGTGGCGGCGACCAGGCGCGCCTTGCGTGCGGTGGTGCGCACCCACTTGGCGGTGGCGACGACCTCCATGGCTACTTCAGCGCCGCGCTGCGCTCGGTGTGATGGCCGTGACCGCGGAACCTGCGGGTCACGGCGAACTCGCCGAGCTTGTGGCCGACCATGGTCTCGGTGATGAAGACGGGCACGTGCTTGCGCCCGTCGTGCACCGCGATGGTGTGCCCCACCATCTCCGGGAAGACGTCGCTGCGGCGCGACCAGGTCTTGATGACCTTCTTCTCCCGGGTGCTGTTCAGCACCTGCACCTTGCGGAGGAGGTGCTCGTCGCAGAACGGACCCTTGCGCGTCGACCGGCTCATGACCGGTGCCTCTCTGCTGCTCTCATGCTCGCCGTTTCCTACTTGCTCCGGCGCCGCACGATCATGCGGTCCGTCGACTTGTTGTGCCGGGTGCGATGCCCCAGCGCAGGCTGGCCCCAGGGGGTCTGGGGATGGCCGCCGGCGCCGCTGCGGCCCTCGCCGCCCCCGTGGGGATGGTCGAAGGGGTTCATGGTCATACCCCGGACCGACGGGCGGAAGCCGCGCCAGCGCATCTTCCCGGCCTTGCCGATATTGATGTTGGCGTGCTCGACGTTCGCCACCTGGCCGATGGTCGCCGAGCAGCGCACGTCCACCCGGCGCATCTCCCCACTGGGCATGCGCAGGGTGGCCATCGGGCCGTCCTTGGCGAGCAGCTGGGCGGCGGTGCCGGCGCTGCGTACCATCTTGCCCCCCCTGCCGAGGGTGAGCTCGATGTTGTGGATGGTCGTGCCCAGCGGAATGCTGCTCAGCGGCAGCGAGTTGCCGGGGCGGATCTCGGCCTTGTCGCCGGCCATCACCGTGTCGCCGACCTTCAGCCCCACCGGCCAGAGGATGTAGCGCTTCTCGCCGTCGGCGTAGTGGATGAGCGCGATCCGGGCGCTGCGGTTGGGGTCGTACTCGATCTCGGCGACCTTGCCGGGCACGTCGAGCTTGTTCCGCTTGAAATCGATGATCCGGTAGAGCTTCTTGTGACCGCCGCCCCGATGGCGCACGGTGATCTTGCCGGTCTGGTTGCGGCCGCTGAACTTCTTCAGGTGCTCGACCAGCGACTTCTCGGGATGGTCGCGGGTGACCTCCTCGAAGGTGCTCCCCGTCATGAAGCGGCGTCCAGGGCTGGTCGGCTTGTACTTGCGGATCGGCATCAGACGCCCTCGAAGAGGCCCTCGATCCGCTGGCCCGGGGCCAGCGTCACGATCGCCTTCTTCCAGTCGGGGCTGTGGCCCGTGATGCGCTTGCGGCCGCGGGAGCGCTGTC
>DATKFA010000258.1:0-3236 GCA_035511715.1 Candidatus Acidiferrum sp.
GAAAGAGGGCAAAGTTTTGCACTCAGCGAGCGAGGGTGAGGGTGAGCGCTACGCCGTTGTGATTGCGGCCGCGCTACGACAGGATGTCGGGGGAACCCATCGGGCCATCAAAACGGTCGTCCGGTGGACCGGCGCGAGCGAACGGACCGTCAAATACTGGCTTGCCGGCACCAGCGGTCCAAAGGGCGAGCATCTTGTCGCCTTGGCGCATCACTCGGACGCGGTGCACGAAGCCT
The DNA here is from genome assembly GCA_035511715.1 of Candidatus Acidiferrum sp. Classification (GTDB taxonomy): domain Bacteria; phylum Chloroflexota; class Dormibacteria; order Dormibacterales; family Dormibacteraceae; genus 40CM-4-65-16. Next base: position 237 of record DATKFA010000258.1, read on the forward strand.
TCTTGCGCCTGGTTGGCAGGGAGCAAGCAGTGGCAGTCGGGAAGGTGGTCGACGCGCAAGACCTGCTGCTTCGGGTCATTGCGCTACTCCGGTCGGCCCTGGAGTAGGGACCTGTGACGCAGAGGTAAGCGTGGCCTGATTGCACATCGGCCAGGGGATCAGGGGTGCGCAGGACGCCATTTCCAGGGCAGGAGTTCATCTAAGCGGCCGGCAGGATGCCCCTCGACCATGCGCTCGAGGACGTCCTTGAGATAGGCGTAAGGCTCTACGCCGTTGAGCTTCGCCGAGGTGATGAGGGAGCAGACGAGAGCCCAACGGTGGCCACCGCTGTCGGAGCCGGCGAACAGATGGTTCTTGCGCCCGAGGGCGACGGGCCGGATGGCGCGTTCGACTGAATTGTTGTCGAGCTCGATGCGACCGTCGTCGAGGAAGCGGCAGAGCGCCGGCCAGCGCGCAAGCGCATATCGGATCGCCTCAGCGAGAGTGCCGCTGGGCGGAATGCGGCCAAGCTCCTGGTCGAACCACAGCTTCATCGCCGCGACGAGGGGGCGCGTCTCTTTTGAGCGGACGATCCGGCGTCGCCGCGCGGGCTGACCGCTGATGCCCTCCTCGATGGCATAAAGCGAGGCGATCCGGCGCAAGGCCGCGGCGGCGATCGGCGAGCCGGTCGCCTCATGCAGCTCGTAGAACTTGCGCCTCACATGAGCCCAACAGGCAGCCAGCACCACCGCCCCGCGCGCGGTCAGCCGCTCGAAGCCGGCATAGCCATCGACCTGCAGGACGCCGCTGAAGGTGCCGAGATGAGAGGCGGGTCGCTCGGCCTTGCGGTCGGGGCTGTAGAAATAGACCGCCGCCGGCGGGTCCGGTCCCGCCCAGGGCCGGTCGTCGCGTGTGTAGACCCACAATCGGCCGGTCTTAGTCCGACCGCGGCCGGGATCGAGCACGGGGATCGGCGTATCGTCGGCGAAGAGCTTGCCGGAGGCGAAGACATTGGCTGCGAGCCGCGCGTGGAGCGCTTCCAGCCACCAGCAGGCGCCGCCAACCCAGTTCGCCAGGGTCGAGCGATCGAGCTCGATCCCATGGCGGGCGAAGATCTGGGCCTGGCGATAGAGCGGTGCATGATCACAGTACTTGCTGACCAGAACTTGGGCGACGAGCCCTGGGGTCGCCATGCCCTTGGCGATGAGCCGCTCCGGCGCTGCGGCTTGGTGGATCGTTCCGCAGGCGCGGCACCCGTATTTTGGACGCCGAATGCGGATGACGCGCAGCGATGCCGGGACCCAGTCGAGCATCTCGCTCATCGTCACGCCGATCGAGTGAAGGGCACCGCCACAGCTTGGACAAGCGCTTGCCTCGACCTCGAGCGTCACCTCCTCCCGCAGCAGGTGCTCAGGGAAGATCGGACGCCGCGAAGGCTCGTTGTCACCCGCCTCGCCGACGGATCGGCCTGGCTGCTTGGCCTCGGCGCGCGCGATATCTGCGTCGAGCTCCTCGAGCCCGAACTGCAGCTGATCGGGATCGAGCCGCTCCGAGCGCCGCCCGAACTGGCCGCGCTGAAGTTGCCGGATGATGAGACGGAGCTTCTCGATCTCCCCGTCGCGCTGCTCCATGCCCCCTGCGAGATCGCGCACGAGCTGATGCAGTATCGTCGTGTCGCTCGGCAGATTCGTGAGGTCGAGATGCATGAGCGATTCTACGAAAATCGCGACTCTCGACCAAGCACTTGTTGCGATTCGGCGCGGGTTTTTCGATCATCCGGCGACCGCGGGCCGCCAAACCCGCTCGGGATTCTTCCAGTCGAGGCCCTCGAGCAGCATCGATAACTGCGCTGCCGTGAGTGTGACCGTGAGACCGTGCTCGTCGGCCACCGGCCACGCGAAGCGACCCTCCTCCAGCCGCTTTGTGAGGAGGCAAAGTCCGGAGCCATCCCAGAACAAAACCTTGATCATGTCGGCACGCCTGCCGCGGAATACGAACATGTGCCCCGAGAAGGGGTCCTTCCGCAGCATCTGCTCGACCAGCACCGCGAGCCCGTCCAGCCCCTTCCTCAGATCCGTGTAGCCAACCGCCATGTGGACCTTGATCCCCGCAGGCACGAGCATCATGGCCGGTCTTCCTCGAGAGCCAAGACCACCCGCTTCATGGTCTCAGGATCGACGTCCCGGTCGAAGCGCACACGCCGGCCGCCGATCAGCTCGATCTCGATCCCAGCGGCTACCCGCTCGACGATGATGGGCGGTGCGGATGGCGGGTCGCTCACGGTTCGAGGCTCGACGGCAGGTCCAGCGTCGTCCGCGATCTGCACCGGCAGGAAGGTCGCGCCCCCAGGCGACGGCGCGACGCCCAGAGCCTGTCGCCAGCGAAACAGCAAACTCGTGGTGATTCCGTACTGGCGCGCAACTCGCGACACCGATACGCCCGGCTGGCAGGTCTCCTCGGCGATACGGCGTTTGGCATCCTCGCTGAACCGGCGGCGCCTGCCAGGTTCCGTGACGACCGTCGGCGCCGGCTTCTCGATCTTCAGCCTCTCGGGCTTCGGCCTTTCAATTCTCGGTCTTTCCGAACCAGGTCTGGAACTAGGCCCAGAACTAGGTCTAAGCCGTGGATACCGCCCCCACCGCGCCTTCGGTCCGACCGCATCCTCCCGCTTCAGCTGACCGCGCCAGTTGCCGAAGTTCTTCAGATTGAGTCCGTGCCGCTCGCAATACTCGCGCTGCGTCAGGCCACTAAGCTCCCAGACCTCAAAGTGGCTGCGCCAGAATGCCCGTGTCGGCCCTCGATCTTCCAAACGAAGCGGCAATGTGGTTCTCCTCATCCCGCGCTCATGCACGACCGATGAGGATCACACCACCGCGGACGAGAACAAACCGTGCAAGAAATGGACGCTTACGTAGTAGTAGACACCCGACTTCGGGTGCCTGAACGGCTGCGGCATTAGCTGAACCACTTTGGACATCCGGTTTGTACCACCGCAAGGCCAGAAGTTCCAGATTTTCCGCT
>DATKFA010000259.1:0-5707 GCA_035511715.1 Candidatus Acidiferrum sp.
GTCAATGACCGGCCGTACCGCACGCGCCGGTCGGCCGAGGAGGCAATCGCCGTGCTGCGCGCGGGCTCGGGCACGCAGTGGGACCCGGAGACGGTCGAGCTGCTGGCCGGCGAGCTGCCTCATCTGCAGCACGTCGGCGCGGCCTAGAACCGGCGATAGTCCGGACTAACGCGCAATCTGCCCGACCAGAACGCGAGATAGTCGCGACTAACGCGCGTTTTCAGCCCGTGTTCTGGAGGCCCGCTGCCACGCCGTTGACGCTCAGCTGAAACACCCTCTCGGCCCGCGCTCGGTCGGACCGCGAGACCTTTCGGTCGCGCATCGCCCGCAGCGCCCGCAGCTGCAGGTGCGACAGGGCGTCGACGTAGGGATTGCGCAGCTCGATCGCCCACGACAGCACGCGGCGGTCCTCGAGCAGCCGCCGGTGTCCGGTCACGGCCAGGACCTGATCCAGGGTCCGGTCGTACTCCCCCAACACCATCGCCGTGAGGTCGGGCCGGTTCCCCAGGCCGAGGTAGCGCTCGGCGATCCGCCTATCGGTCTTGGCGAGGCTCATCTCGGCGTTGTCGAGCATCGCGTTGAACAGCGGCCACTTCGCGTACGCGCGTCGCAGGTCGCCGAGCGAGGCCGCAGCGAGCCCGCTGCCCATGCCGTACCAGCCGGGCAGGTTGAGTCGCATCTGCGACCAGGCGAACACCCATGGGATCGCCCGAAGGTCCCGGACACGACGACCCGGCGCGCGCCTCGCGGGCCGCGACGCGATGCGCAGGCGCCCGAGCTCCTCGATGGGGCTCACCTCCAGGAACCATTCGTCGAACCCATCTGCGTCCACAAGCCGGCGGTAGGCCGTCCGCGCCGGCCCGTCAATGGTGGCGGCGAGCTCACGAAATGCGAGAGCAGGGTCGCTCCTCGCGGGTCGCGGCACCGACGCCTCGAGCACCGCCGAAGTGACCTGCTCGAGGTGGCGCTGCGCGATGGCGCGATTGCCGTACCGGGCGAAGATCACCTCGCCCTGCTCAGTGACCTTGAAGTGGCCGTTCACCGAACCCGGCGCCTGAGCTCGCACCGCCCGGTTGGCTGGGCCGCCGCCTCGGCCCAGCGCGCCCCCGCGCCCGTGGAAGATCGTCAGGTCGAGCCGATTGTCCCTGGCCCATTGCGTCAGGGCGGCCTGGGTGTCGTGCAGCGACAGCGTTGCGGACAGCGGGCCGGCTTCCTTGGCCGAGTCCGAGTATCCGAGCATCACTTCGATGCGCCGGCCGTTGGCGCGGATGCGGCGGCGCACCGGCTCGAGCTCGAGCATCTCGTCCAGCACCCGGGTCGCGTGCGAGAGGTCGTCGAGCGTCTCGAACAGCGGCACGACGTCAAGGACAGGCGGCGCGTCTGGTGCGGCGCGACGGGCCAGCTCGTACACCGCGGCGATGTCGCCAGCGCTGCGCGTGAAGCTGACGACGAATCGGCTGCACGACTCGACTCCGAACCGCGTCTGGAGGGACGCGATTGTGCGAAGGAGATCCAATGTGTCGGATCGGCCGTCGCGGAGCATCGTGCTGTGCTGACGAACCTCCAGCTCAGCGAGATAAAAGCCGAACGTTTCGGCCTGCCAGATCAGGTGCTGCAGCTCGCCCGACGCGAGCCGCGTCGCTCCCGCCGCCACCAGCGAGTCCTGAACGGTGCGCAGATCCGTGAGCAGGTCCCGCGCGCACCCATACGTACCGTCCTCGCCCATGCGCGTGGCGCGAATTCGTCGCGCCGCATCGAGCAGCAGCTCGCGATGCGGCTCTGCCGACGGTCTAGCCAGCCGGTGGCGCAGAGCTGCGGACGGCGGTGTCGTCTCGACGTCCACCGTCAGCGATCGCCCAACGCGTGTGGCCACAGCCTCCAGGGCGAGCAGCGCGTGCTCGGACTGGATGGTCATCGTCTCCGCCGTGATCTCGGCGGTTACGGTCGGGTTGCCGTCGCGGTCACCGCCGATCCAGCTGCCGAACCTCAGGAACGCAGGCGCGGGACGGCCCAACGCCGAGTCGAACGACCGCAGCACCTCGGGGACCATGCGAAACAGCGTCTCGTCGAAGATCGCCATGAGCGAGCGGACCTCGTCGAGTGGCGTGACGTGCGCGCTCCTCACCTGCGCGGTGCGCCACAGCGAATCGACCTCTTCGACCAGCCGTCTATCCGCCTCCTGCCGCTCGGGATCGGAGATGCGAGGGTCGTCGAGCTTTTCCATCTGCTCGCCCACGCGGCGAATCGCGGTGACGACCGCGCGGCGTCGGGCTTCGGTTGGGTGGGCGGTGAAGACCGGGTGGACGCGAAGCCTCTCGACCAGCTCGTCGAAGCGCTTGCGGCCGAGCCGCGGCCGTAGCTCGGCCACGGTCGCCGCGAGCGATTCGGACATCGGCGTCGCCCCACGATCGCGCTCGCGGATCACGCGCGCGCGCTGGTGCTCCTCCGCCAGGTTGGCGAGGTGGAAGTAGCACGTGAACGCCCGCGCCACCATCTCCGCGCGCTCGAGAGGCCACGACGCGACCAGCCTTTCCGCGTCGCGCTCGTACCGACCGGCGTCGCGGCCGCGGATGACGAGCCCTCGCAGCTTCTCCACGTCGCGGAGCAGCGACGTACCTCCTGAATCGGCGATCACCTTTCCGAGCAGGGATCCGAGCAGGCGCACATCGCGCCGCAGCGGCTCGGGGATCTGGTGTCTGGCTGTTGCTCTGTTTCCTGTGGGCGAGCGTCGCGTCCCCATCTGGCCGGGTCGCTACGCGACCGGGCCGACTTCCCCGCTGGCGGGGAAGAGGACTGCGTACTCCAGCGAGTCGATCAGCGCGAGCAGCGACGCCTCGATGATGTTGCTCGAGCAGCCGACCGTGGTCCATCGCGTTGTCCCTCGACCTGACTCGACGAGCACGCGGGTGGTCGCCGCCGTCCCCGCGTCACCGTTGAGGATGCGCACCTTGTAATCGTGGAGGCTCACGTCGTCGAGCGAGGGAAACCGCGGACTCAGCGCCTTTCGCAGCGCGGCGTCGAGCGCGTTGACCGGCCCGTTGCCCGACGCGGCGGTGTGGTAGACCGTGCCGCCGACGTCGACCTTGACGGTCGCCTCCGCATGCACCGACACGCCGTTCTTGCGCACCTGCGTCGTGAAGTCGGCGACCGTCCACGGCGCTGAGTAACCGGGCTGCAGCCGGCGCACGAGCATCTCGAACGACGCGTCCGCGGCCTCGTACGAGTAGCCCTGGTGCTCGAGCTCCTTAAGGTGGTTGACGAGCCAGCGGGTCTGGGGGTCGTCGCGGTCGAGCTCGAGGCCGAACTCGCGCGCCTTGGCCAGGACGTTGCCCCGACCCGAGAGCTCCGAGACGAGGACGCGAGCTTCGTTGCCGACGAGCGCGGGGTCGATGTGCTGGTACGCGTCCCTGTGCTTCAAGACGGCCGCGACGTGCTGGCCTCCCTTGTGTGCAAACGCGCCCTGGCCGACGAAAGGCTGCTGCAGCGGCAGCGCGAGGTTGGCGATCTCCGCGACGGTGCGCGACAGCTCGCTGAACTGCTCGACCGATGCCCTGGGCAGCGAGTCGAATCCCAGCTTGAGCACGAGATTCGCGACCACCGAGATCAGGTTCGCGTTGCCGGTGCGCTCGCCGTAGCCGTTGATGGTGCCCTGGACCATGTCGGCGCCGGCCATCACGCCCTCCAGCGTGTTCGCAACCGCGAGCTCGCAGTCGTTGTGCGTGTGGATGCCGACACGAGCCTGAAGGCCGGCGGCCTGGAGCGCGTCGCGCATCACCACCACACCTTTCCTGATGTCGGCGGGCTGGGTGCCCCCGTTCGTGTCGCACAGCACGACCCAGGACGCCCCCGCGCGCGCAGCCGAAAGACAGACCTCGACCGCATACTCGGCGTCGCGCGCGAAGCCGTCGAAGAAGTGCTCGGCGTCGAAGATGAGCTCGCGGCCAATCGCTGTGCCGTATGCGACCGACTCCTCGACCATGGCGAGGTTCTCATTGTTCGTGGTCTGCAGGACGGTGGCCACCTGCCACGTGTCGCTCTTGCCCACCAGGGTCCACACCGGGGCATCGCTGGCCGCAAGAGCCTGGAGGTTGGCATCGTCCTCGCACCGCCCGCCCGCCCGGCGCGTCGCGCCAAACGCGGCGAGGCGCGCGTGCTCGAGCGGCTGCTCGGCCAGGCGTGAGAACAGCTCCTCGTCCTTGGGATTGGAGCCGGGAAAGCCGCCCTCCACGTAGTCGAAGCCGAGCCGGTCGAGCAGCCGGGCGATGCGCTCCTTGTCGGCCGCGGAAAACGAGACAGCCGGACCCTGCGCCCCGTCGCGCAGGGTGGTGTCGTACACCACGATCTTTCTAGCGGACATAAAAAAACCTCCCGACCCTCGTGGGTGGGAGGCCAACCGACTTCAGCGACGCGCTAAGTCGGGGGACCTCCCCGGCTAATCTCGATGGCGATCGCGCGCTTCATTTGGCGGCCCGCAAGCGCGACCAGGATGGGCCTTACTGAATGCATGGTCCGGCAAGCCTAAGCCATGGGGACGCCGCTCCGTATGTGTGCGGCAGCCGAATTCGCGACAGCTCTCTGTATTGCCTGTTGACAAATGTCCGGGCCCGCAGTACGGTTTGCGAAACGTGTTCGACAATGTCGAACAGCAGTCAGGAATAAGTAGGGGGTTTCACGACGATGTACTCGATGCCACAGCGGGCGCTGGCGGAGGTCTTTGGCACGGCCGCGCTGGTCCTTGTCGGTCCAGGCTCTGTGATCGCGACGTTGACGTTGGCCGGCAAGGCGGTGCCGGCCGTGACCGAGGCTGACCTGCTCGCGATCAGCTTCGCCTTCGGCTTCATCATCACCGCCCTCGTCTACGCGATCGGCAAGGTGTCAGGCTGCCACATCAACCCGGCGGTGACCTTTGCCCTCGCCGCCACGAGGCGCTTTCCGTGGCGCGAGGTCCCGGTCTACTGGGCCGCGCAGTACGCGGGCGCCGTCATCGGGGCTTTCGCGATCTGGGGAGTCTTTGGCCAGAACGCGGTCACGTTCGGGATGGGGCAGACCCACTTCGCATCGGACGCCTCGACCTCTTATTACGCGCAGGCAGCGCTGGCCGAGGCGCTTGGCACCGGACTCTTGCTCTTCGCCATCCTCGGCATAGTCGACGGGCGTTCGCCGCAGCAGCTGGCCGGCCTCGTCATCGGCGGCGCGGTGGTGGGCATCATCCTGATCTTCGGCCCAGTCACCGGCGCCTCGTTGAACCCGGCCCGCGCGTTCGGTCCGGAGCTCGTGCAGGCCCTTGCGGGCGGCACGACATACTGGGCGCAGTACGTCCCCGTCTACTTGATCCCCGGTCTGGTGGGAGCCGCGGCGGCCGCCTTCCTCTACGACTACTTCGCCCACCCGCGCCATGTCCAGCAGCCCATCGAAGAGGCCGTCACCCACGAAGAGGCGCCGGCGCGCGCCGCCGTCAGCTGAGGAGAGAAGACAGAAAATGGCAGTTGAAACCAGCCTGATGCGCAAGTTCCTCAACGACCCCGCGAAGGTCGTGAAGGAGTCCCTCGCCGGTCTCGCCGCCGCGCACCCCGACTTGCTGCGTTACGACGCGGGTGCGCAGATCCTCGTGCGCAAGGACGCACCGACGAAAGGCAAGGTCGCGCTCATCTCTGGCGGCGGGTCGGGCCACGAACCGCTGCACGGTGGGTTCGTCGGGCTCGGCATG
>DATKFA010000260.1:0-3435 GCA_035511715.1 Candidatus Acidiferrum sp.
CATCGTGTTGATGGTGTTCTTGAGCTCCAGGATCTCGCCCCGCACGTCCACGGTGATTTTCTTCGAGAGGTCTCCATTGGCGACTGCGGTGGTGACTTCGGCGATGTTTCGGACCTGACCGGTCAGGTTGGCGGCCATGGAGTTGACGTTGTCGGTCAAGTCCTTCCACGTGCCGGCCACGCCCTTCACTTGCGCCTGGCCGCCCAGCTTTCCTTCCGTGCCGACCTCGCGCGCCACGCGCGTCACTTCCGAGGCGAAGGAGATCAGGAGGTCGACCATGGTGTTGATGGTGTTCTTGAGCTCCAGGATCTCGCCGCGGACGTCGACGGTGATCTTCTTGGAGAGGTCGCCATTCGCGATCCCGGTCGTGACCTCGGCGATGTTGCGGACCTGGCTGGTCAGGTTGCCGGCCATGATGTTGACGTTGTCGGTCAGGTCCTTCCAGATTCCGCCGACGCCCCTCACCTCGGCCTGGCCGCCCAGCTTGCCGTCGGTGCCGACCTCACGCGCGACGCGCGTCACCTCGCTTGCGAACGCGTTGAGCTGGTCGACCATCGTGTTGATGGTGTTCTTGAGCTCGAGGATCTCGCCGCGGACGTCGACGGTGATCTTCTTGGAGAGGTCGCCCTGCTGCACCGCAGTGGTGACCTCGGCGATGTTGCGGACCTGACTGGTCAGGTTGCCGGCCATGAGGTTGACGTTGTCGGTGAGGTCTTTCCAGATTCCCGCTACGCCCTTGACGTGAGCCTGGCCGCCGAGCTTCCCCTCGGTGCCCACCTCGCGCGCGACACGCGTCACCTCGCTCGCGAACGCATTCAGCTGGCCGACCATCGTGTTCACCGTCTTGGCGGTGGTCAGGAATTGGCCCTGCAGCGGACGGCCGTCGATCTCGAGCGCCATCGTCTGCGACAGGTCGCCGTTGGCGACCGCGCTGATGACGCGCGCGATCTCCGTGTTCGGGCGCGCAAGGTCTTCGACGAGGTCGCTGACCGCGCCGAGCGTCGTCTGCCACGCTCCGCCGTGGCCGATGGTCGCCTGCTTGATCTCTCCTTCCTTGCCTACGTGCCTGCTCAGGCGGCGGATCTCGCGTTCAAGCCGCTGGTTCGACTCGATGATCGAGTTGAGCGCGACCGCAACCTTTGCCGCCGAACCCTTGCCGTCGACGGGCATGCGCGCGGTGAAGTCGCCGTGTTGCACAGCGTTCAGCACGCGGAGCAGCTCCTTACTGTCGATGTCCGCTCCATTCAGATGTTGCGCAGTGCCTTTCACTGCCGTCCTCGCTGCCATTTCCCTTCCTTCCTTGTCTATCGCTTGTTCGTCTGTCTCACAGGCTCAGCGGCACCCAAAAGTGGACCCGTGTGCCCGCGCCCGGTTCGCTTTCGATCCGGCACCAACCGCCGGCGAGCTGTGCACGCTCGCGCATCGCGACCAGGCCGATGTGCCCTGGGGTTCGCACCGACTCCGCGACCACAAAACCCGCTCCGTCGTCGAAGACCTCCACGCCCAGGCCACCGTCGACCCCTTCGGCGACGACCGTGACCCGGGTCGCGTGAGCGTGCTTCTCGACGTTGTTCAGCGCTTCGGCGATGTTCTTCACGGCGATCGCCTGGATCGCTTGCGGCAGGTCGCTGGGAACCCGCGTGTCGATGTGCGCCTCGATGCCGGCGCGCACGCGCATCGATTCGAGGCGCTCGCTGATCGCGAGGTTGAGGTCGCCGGGTAGCTGCAGCGGCTCCGGGCTGACGTTGGTGAGGAGCCGGCGCAGCGAGTCCTCGACCTTGCGCAGCGTGTGCTTCAGCTGGTCGAGCTGCACCGCCTGGTGATTCGTAGCGGGGTCGCTCCGGATGCGTTCGAGCTGCAGCTCGGCGCCCGTGAGGAGCTGCAGCGAATCGTCGTGCAGCGCGCTGGCGAATCGCCGTCGCGCCTCGTCTCCCCCGGCGGCGATGTTGTTGAGGAGGTGCCGGCGCGCGGCCACGGCCTCCTCGAGTCGCACCGCCGTGTAGCCCAGCTCGTCCTCCGACTCCTTGTACTGCCACAACAGCCCCGCGGCCATCCCGACCAGCCTCAGGACCCAGAGGTCGTGGGTGGTGAAACCGTTTGGGGAGTCATAAGCGGCGACCGCACCGATGCGGCGCCCGCCCGCGGTCCAGGAGGCTGCGATCGAGTTCGTCACGTCGGTCAGGCCGGCGTCGTGCCACGTCTGGTCGAGGCCGGCGGACGTCCCGTTCAACAGCTCGAGCTCGTCGGCAAAGACCACCCGGTCGATGGCGCCGCGGCCGTTGGCGCCAAGCTGCAACCGGACGGTGTAGGCCGGCGAATCGTCTGGAAACCCGTGGGGCGCGACCTGGAGGGTAAGGGTGCCGCGCGGCCCGAGCCGCCAGAAGGCCGCCCGATTCGCGCCGGTGACGCGGGCGATGGTTGCGCTCAGCCGGGCGAAGTAGGCGGTAAGGCCTTCGTCCGAGTCCAGGTAAGAAGCGATCGCCGCGATCGCCGCCCGCGCGCCCTCCTCCGAACGCTCGAGCTGCGCCGCCGCGCGTTTGGGCCTGGCCCCGACGCCGCGTACGAGCCGCAGCTTGCCGTCGATGGGAATCGCCTCAGCTGTATCCACTCATCCCCTCAGGGTGCTTTTATCCGATCTAAATCAAATCGGAGAGGGGGTGCCCAAGTCGCCGTACAAGTGAGGTAGAAAAACCGGGCTCGCGCGTTGCGAGCCCGGTTCCACTTTGTCGGTTTTTAGCGCTTCCGTCTGCGCAAGCCGAGTCCGCCAAGCAGGAAGAGGATCCCGCCGAGGACACCGCCTGCGATCGGGGCGCCGGTGTTGGCGAGGACCTGGCCGGTCCCGCCCGATTGCGTGGCCGTCTGGCCCAGCGAGCCACCCGTTCCGGCGCCGGTCGATCCAGTCACCGTCTGGCCGCCTGCGCCGCCGGTGCCGGCGCCAGTGCCTCCGGTTCCGGCGCCAGTGCCTCCAGCTCCGGTGCCAGCGCCCTGAGTGCTGGTGCTGACGGAGGTGCCGGTCGAGCCGGCGGTTTCAGTCGAGCCGCCGGTGGTCTGCGTCGAGCCAGTGCTCTGCTGCTGCTCCGAGTTGCCAGTGGAGCCGCCGGTGCTGTTGGCCGTGCCCGAAGTGTTCAGCTGCGCCGAGTTACCGGTCGAGCCGCCGGTGCTGTTGGCCGTGCCCGAGCCGTTGACCTCGGTCGAGTTGCCGGTCGAACCGCCGGTCGAGTTGGCAGTGCCCGAGCCGTTGACCTGGGCCGAGTTGCCCGTCGAACCGCCGGTGCTGTTGGCAGTGCCCGAGCCGTTGACTTCGCTCGAGTTGCCGGTCGAACCGCCGGTGCTGTTGGCCGTGCCCGAGCCGTTGACCTGGGCCGAGTTGCCGGTCGAACCGCCGGTCGAGTTAGCAGTGCCCGAGCCGTTGACCTGGGCCGAGTTACCGGTGGA
>DATKFA010000261.1:0-2858 GCA_035511715.1 Candidatus Acidiferrum sp.
GGCGTGCGGCGAGTCGTCGAAGCCGATGATCGCGACGTCATCCGGGATCCGGCGCCCCAACGCCTGCATCACCCACATCGCCCCTATCGCCATGACGTCAGTCGCGGCGAAAACGGCGTCGATCTCTTCGCAGCGATCGAGCAATCGGGCCATGGCCATCTCGCCACCCTCGCGGCTCGGCTCGCCATGCTCGACCAGGTCGCTGCGGAGCGCCGCGTTCCATAGAGCTTCGCGATAGCCCTGCAGCCGGTCGCCGGCAAGGTCATCCTGCTGGGGACCGCCGATGTGGGCGATGCGGCGCCGGCCCTGCTCGATGAGGTGTTCGGTCGCGCTCTTGGCTCCGGCCTGGTTGTCGACGTGAACGAAACTGATGTCCAACCCGCGACGCGGCCTGCCCCCGAGGACAACCGGGATGCCGCGCGACTGGAGCCGCTCCGGCAGGACCTCGTGGTCATGCAGCCGGACGAGCAGAACACCGTCCACGTGACCGCCCGCCAGGTACTGCTCGAGGCGGTTCGAGTCGCCTTGTGACTGCGGAGCGAAGAGCACCATCTGCAGCCCGTGGTCAGAAAGCTCGGCGCCGATCCCTTGCAGGAGCCGCGGAAATGATGGGTCTTGAAACACATTCCATCCGAGGTCGAGGACCACGACTCCGACCGACTCGCTTCGCCCCGCCGCCAGGCTCCGCGCAGGACGATTTGGAACCTCCGAATCCGAAACCGCTTCCACTCGCGTGGTTAGTAGACCTCTTTGGGACACGAACGGTCAAGTCGGACGTGAAAGACACGCCCCGGCGGGCGGTAATCTTCGAGGGGTGAGCGATCCCTCGCGGCCGGCCTACATATCAAAGGTGAGGATCGTCCGCGAGCGCGGGCCAATCCGCGAGGCGTTCCTGCCCTCCGAAGACCAACCGGTGATCTTTGGCACGCACGGCCCCGTGCGCGAGCACTACGGCACCGCGCCGGGTCAGTACCCGGAGCACGCCACCACGCTCGACTACGTCGTCGCCGCGACCGCCGGTTGACTCACCGGCACCTTTGGAGGCGCGCTGGAGGCGCGCGGGATCGACGCGAGCGAGGGGCGGCTGACGTCAGAAGCCGAGGGCGAGATCTACGTCGAGGAGAAGGTCCTCGTCATCAAAAGGATCCACGTCGCTTACACCCTGCGTGACTGCCCCGAGGACAAGCGCGAGGCGGCGGAGAGGTCGCATGCCTTCCACAAGTCGCGCTGCCCCGTGGCGAAGAGCATCGAGAAAGCGATCGAGATATCAACCAGTCTCACGTTCGAGTGAGGGCGCCCGCGTCCACAGCGTCGTGCCCACGCGGATGTTGCGGAAGACCTCCTCGCTGACCAGGAAGCCGACGAAGATGAGCACCAGTCCGAGGAATTCGCCGAGGAAGAACGACCATGTCACGCCGAAACGGTTCAGGCTGCTCGTGACGCCGGGGATCAAGGCGCCGATCGCGATCAGGATCGTCGCCGGCACGCGGGAGTTGAGCTTGCCGCGCAGCAGGGCGCTCACCGCGCCGGGCAGCGACACGAAGAAGTTGACGACGATCGCCACGATTCCCAGCCGGGCCCCGACTGCCCGCTTCTTCGGCATGTAGATGTAGGCGGAGTAAAGCGCGCCGAAGACCAGCGCCAGCCCGCCGCCCGCGTTGAAGGGGACGCTGCTCACCCTCAGGAAGCCGGGAAACCCGGTCGCGACCGGCGCGTGGGTGGTGGGATCGACGGCCACGCCCGAGAGTCGAGCCGACAAAACCAGCACGGCGACGACCAGGGTCCCCGCGACGAGAAACGCCATCGCCACGTGTCCCTGCATCGCCCGCCGGCGCCAGGTCGTCAGCGCGATCGCCGCTCCTGCCACCAGCGCGACGGCAAGTGCGAGATAGCCGGCCGTTGTCGAGCCGGCATATTTAGAGGTCGCGAGGAGCGAAAACAGGCCTCCGAGCGCGACCGAAGCGGCCACGAAGTAGCCAAACCGGGTCTTGTTCAGCAGGTAGAGGGTGCCTGCCCCGAGGTACGCGGGCACGAGAAACGCCCCCACCAGGTACCAGGTCCGGTACAGCCCAGGATTCCAGCCGAACGCCCCGCCCAGGAACTCGCATCCGGTGGCGATGCCGTAGAACAACAGGCCGATCGACCACACCAGCTGGAAGCTGTGGCGCCGCTGCCACCATTGGTCGAACACCATCGCCGCGAATCCGAAGCTCAGGAGTGCCGAGAGGAGCGGCAGCGCCACGCTCACTGCCTCAGTCTAGAAGTCACTCGAAGAAGACTGTTTCGTCGCTTCCCTGCATCCTCACGTCGAATCGCAGCACATCGCCTTCGCGCAGCGCCAGCAGCGTGTGCCGGCGAGCGGTATCGACCTCCGGCGGCACCTCGCCTTCGCGTCCGGGGAAATAGATGCGGGTGTTGAGCTGGCGGAGAAGACCGCGCGCGAATATCGCCACGGAGAGAAAACCCAGGCGCGGTTCGCGCACGATGAAATGGAACACGCCCTCCTCATCCGTGCGGCAGCGGCCGAACTGGTCGTCGCCGGAGACTTCAAGCAGCGCGTCCGGTACGGCCTCTCCTGCGCCGTCGAGGACCTGTCCCTCGATCCTTACGCCATCCGCCGCGGAGACGGCGTCGTCCTCGAACGGAAGGGCGAAGCCGAAGAACGGGCCAACCGTCTGGGACGGCGTCGGCGCCATCAACCCTCCATCGGAGTCGCGCCCCGCAGCACCACGTCCCACCGGTATCCCACCGCCCACTCGGGCATCGTCGTCTCCAGGTCGAGCCGTGACACCAGCATCTCGCGCCCGCGCGGGTCGGGGATGGAGGACAGGATCGGGTCCAGCGGGATGAGCGGGTCG
>DATKFA010000262.1:0-6501 GCA_035511715.1 Candidatus Acidiferrum sp.
ACGTAGAGGTCGTTGAGCTCGCCGATGATCTTGGGGGACCAGTAATCGGCGAAGAGCTCCAGCTTTTCCGCGACGTTGACTCTTTCGACCATGTTTGTCACCTCCAGGTCAGCGCTCGACAACAGCGAGCTTAGCCGCGAGAACGACGAACGCACCGGCGATGCTGCGCCGCATCCACGTGATCACGCGCGGACGCGAGATGACCTTCTCGCGCAGCAGTGCGGCCAGCAACCCGTAAACGGCGAAGACGACGAACGTGAGGAGCATGAAGACCGCGCTCAGGAGAAGCATCCGCGGCACTGGGTTCGCCTCGTGAGGGCTCACGAACTGGGGCAGGAACGCGAAGAAAAAGAGCGTGAGCTTGGGGTTGAGGAGGTTGATCAGGACCGCGGTCAGGATGACCCGGCCTGGCGAGCCCTGGGAGGTGCGCGCGCTGATCTCGAGCGACCCATGTTCGCGGATCGTCGTCCACGCGAGATATAGAAGGTAGAGCACGCCGGCGTATTTGACGGTCTGGAACACGACCGCGCTGGCGTTGAGCAGCGCGGCCAGGCCGGCGATCGCGGCCAGCATGTGCGGGACGATGCCGATAGTGCACCCCAGCGCCGCGACGAGGCCGGCACGCGAGCCACGGGCCAGCGCGGTGGAGACCGTGTACAGGACGCCGATCCCGGGAGACACCACCACCACGAGCGAAACGAGCAGGAAGTCGAGACTCATGGCATCCGATACATAGCCAAGTAACTTGCCTCAGTACGTGGATCAAATGGAACGATTCGACACGTTGACTCCCCAGGCAAGAGCGCGCATCACGGGCGTCATCTACCTCGTCTATTTTGTGGCGGCAATCCTGGGCGAAGTCTTTCTCGAGCAGGCTGGAGTCAGCGGCCTGAGTCCCACGGGGAGCAACGCCGCCACGCTGGCGACCAATCTCCAGTCTCACGAGGGCGTCTACCAGCTGGGAGTTGCCATCGGGTTGATCTCCAGTGTCCTCTACGTGGCGGTGACCACCCTGTTCTATCTCTTGTTCCGGCCGGTGAGCCCGACGCTGGCTCTGCTCGCCCTCGCGTTCGGCCTCGTGGCCATGGCGATCACTGCGGTCGGATCGATCTTCGAGCTTGCACCGCTTTCAGTTCTCGCGACCGGCGCCGGCGCGCTGAACGAGCAGCAGGTTCAGCTGCTCGCGCTGACGTGGCTCAAGGTCGGCGAGCAGGTCTCCCCCGTGGGTCTCGTCTTTTCGGGGTTTTTCCAGATCGTGACCGGCTACCTGATCATCAGGTCGCGATTCTTGCCGTGGATCTTCGGCGTCTTGATCGCACTGGCCGGCCTGGGCTGGCTGACGTTCCTCGCACCGCCACTCTCCAGCGCGCTGCTCACCTATCTCGAGGTGCTTGGCGTCCTCGGCGAGGCTCCGCTCCTGTTGTGGCTGCTGGTGATGGGGGTCAACTCGCAGCGCTGGATGGAGAAGGCTGCCGCCGCCTCACGATGAAGGCCGCCGTCTACTATCGCCCTGCTCCGTCCCCGCGAGCCAGGAAGAGGGAAGCGTCGTTTTTCATAGTCTGAGAGCCACGCGGTCAGGAGTGGGCTCGGTCCAGCACCGCCACCAGGTTTCGCGCGGAGACCAGGCCAGTCGGCTTGCCGTGCTGGTCTACGACCGGCAGGTGGCGGATCCCCAGTCGAATCATCTTCACCGCGACCACGTTTACCTCGTCGTCAAGGCTCACCGTCGCCGGGTCTGAGGTCATCACCATCGCCGCCGAGGCCTGCGCCGGGTTCAGGCCGTCGGCGATCGCCCGCACCAGGTCGCGCTCGGTGATGATGCCGACGAGCCTCGCGTCGTCGATCACGGCGACCGAGTCGGAATCGTGAGCGCGCATGTCGCGCGCGACGTCGGCCAGCTTGGTCGCCGGCGAGACCGACAGCAGACGGTCCGGCGGCAGATCCTTCACCTTCACCTTCACTTCACCTCGTATCGGATGGGCACCATGCGCTGCGAGCTCTTGGGTGGACGCCTGTAGCTTCGCTTCTGGCGCGGAGGGAGCTTGATGTTCTCGCGCGGCACATCTTCGTACGAGATCAGCGAAAGGAAGTGGCTGACGAGGTTCAGGTGCGCGGCGCGTTTGTTGTCCGTCTCCACGACATACCACGGCGCTTCCTGGATGTCGGTGCTGCCAAACATGCGGTCCTTGGCCTCCGAGTAGTCGACCCATCTTGCCCGGGCCTGCAGGTCCATCGGGCTCAGCTTCCAGCGCTTGCTCGGGTCGTTTATGCGGCCGAGGAAGCGACGTTCCTGCTCCTCGTCGCTCACTGACAGCCAGTACTTGATCAGGATGATGCCCGCGCGTACCAGCATCCGCTCGAACTGCGGGCACGTGCGCATGAACTCGTCGTATTCCTCGTCCGTGCAGAAGCCCATTACATGCTCGACGCCTGCGCGGTTGTACCAGCTGCGATCGAAAAACACGATCTCTCCCGCCGACGGCAGATGGGCGATGTAACGCTGGAAGTACCACTGGGTCCGTTCCCGCTCGGTCGGCGCGGGAAGCGCGACGACCCTGGCAAAGCGCGGGTTCAACAGCGCCGTCATGCGCTTGATCACGCCGCCCTTGCCTGCGGTGTCGCGGCCTTCGAAGATGACGACGATCCGCAGGCCGCGGTACCTGACCCACTCCTCGAGCTGGACGAGCTCGACCTGGAGGCGGCGGAGCTCTTTCTCGTAATCCTTCTTGGAGAGGACGCCTTTGGCAGGCCAATGGCCATCCGACTTCTGCCTTTTCTTCTCCGTCCTCTTTTTTGGCTTCTGGGCGATGGCCATTCCGATCTCCAACTGTCCGCCGGAACGCCGCCCAATGTAAAGGAGAGAAGGGGAACGTGTAGCCTCGTGCCGCAAATGAAAGAAGACGAGCGAACGATTGGTCGCCGGCGCGAGGAGGAGTACCGGTTCGGGCGAATCCTGGCGATCATTCGACGGAGTCTTCGCCTTCTCTCTCACCCTGCTCGTGGTCGAGCTGGTGGTTCCGACATCCAGCTCATGTGGCTGCCCCTGTTCGGGGTGGTTCTTTTGATCCGGACCGACACACGAGAACGATGAGGTCTGGAAATCCTTTCAGACAACCGCTCGGAGGTATCTGACGACCTCCTCGGCGTGACGGTCGGGCGGAAACACGGGATAGAAGACGTGCTCGACCCGGCCATCAAGCACGATCATGGTCAGGCGCTTCAGCAGCGTCTCGCCCTCGAACTGGAAGGTTGGAAGCCGCATGGCCGCGGTCAGCTCCAGCCGAGCATCGGAGAGCAGCTCGAAGGGCAGGTTCAGCCGCTGCACCGCCTCTCGTTGATAGGCCGTGGCCTGGGTGCTCACCCCGAAGACGCCGGCTCCTAGAGCCTGGAGCTCGGCGAAATGATCCCGGAATCCGCACGATTCCGGCGTGCACCCGCGCGCTCCGGGAATCGAGTCCCATCCCGGCGGCACGCCCCGGTCAGGCCGCCCGGTCCGAGGATAAAGGTAGAGCACGGTTCGGCCCTGCCCGAGGGCGCCGACGTCCACCAGGCGGCCGCCTGTGGACTGCAGCGCAACACGCGGCAACCGCATTCCCGGCAGGTGTGCCGCGGCCCCGTCGTCGGTCGGGACCGGGAGGTCCGCCGGCAGCTCCATGAGTCCGCCCACACCGGAAGTATGGAAAAACGGCGGACATTCGCCGGAAAACGCCACCGGGCTCCGTTAGCTGGTACGGGGAAGTGCGCCCAACCGACAGGTCGCGTCCAATCGTGCAGTTCACTCGCGTCAGCCGAGCCTACGGCTCCCGGCTGGCGCTCGACGACGTCGATTTTGCCCTCGAGCCCGGCGAGCTGACCTTCCTGGTCGGGCCAAGCGGCGCCGGCAAGACAACGCTCCTCAGGCTCATCAACCGTGAGATCCGCCCCACCGAAGGCGAGGTCTGGGTCGACGGGATGCCGGCCCACGAGCTGCCCGCCTCTCGGGTCGCGCAGCTGCGACGGCGCGTTGGCGTCGTGTTCCAGGACTACAAGCTGCTGCCCCGCCTCACCGCGCTCGAGAACGTTGCCTTCGGGCTGCAGGTCAGCGACCTCAAGGTGTCGGACGAGGAGGCCAAAGACCGTTCGCGGGACGCCCTCGAGGCGGTCGGCATGGGCGATCGCACCGGGTCATTTCCGCTCCAGCTCTCCGGCGGCCAGCAACAGCGTGTGGCGGTGGCCCGCGCGGTGGTGGCCGAGCCGGCGGTCCTCATCGCCGACGAGCCGACCGGAAACCTCGACCCCAAGACCGCGTGGGAGCTGATGGACCTTTTCGAGGACATCGCCGCGTGGGGCACGGCGGTGCTGGTCGCCACCCACAACGTCGAGATCGTGACCCGCCTTCAGCGCCGCGTCGTGACGCTGGTGCACGGGCGGTTGGTGCGCGACCAACCCGCCGGTCAGACAGGAAGGATGGCGTGGCTGGCGACGTCGTGAGGGTTCGATTCCGCAGCCGGCACCTCGTGCAGGTGGTCGCCGCCAACCTGTTCCGCTACCTGGTGCAGGGCGCCGCTCGAAGCTGGGCCCGCAACCTGGGGGGTACCGCGCCGGCGCTCGGGTCGATGACCCTGCTCCTGCTCATGTCCGGCCTCGTCGGGGTCGCCGGATTCGCCCTTTACAACCTCGAACAGGTCGAAGCCGGCCAGGCGTCGCTGCTCCACATCTACCTCCGCGACGACGCCGACGCCACCGCGGTCTTCAACCTGCAGCGCCAGCTGCTCGCCGATCCGCGGGTCGCGAGCGTCAACTACACCACCAAGGCCGAGGCGCTCAAACGCGCCCAGCGCATTCCCGGTCTGCCCCAGCTCGCGGACTCGACCGACAGCAATCCTTTTCCGGCGAGCCTCGACGTCCAGGTGAAGAGCATCGACGACGTCGCCGCGGTCGATGCATCGGTGCGGAACAACACCTCGATCGATCCCGTCTACCCGACTTCGTATGACAGGGGCGCCTACCAGCGCATCCAGAATGTTCTGTTCGGGCTGGCGGTCGCCGGCCTGGCGTTTCTCGGCATGCTCGGCTTCATCGCCGTGGCCGTGACGGCGAACAGCATCAAGGCGGCGATCCACTCGCGGCGGGACGAGATCGGGATCATGCAGCTGGTCGGCGCACCGCGGTGGATGGTCCGCGGGCCGTTCGTGATCGAAGGCGCGATCACCGGCACGCTCGCCGGGCTGGTCGCGGGCCTGATCACGTTTGGTTTGACGCTCGGCGCAATGTCCGGCTCCTCGAGCGCGTTTACGCGCTTCGCGCCCGGCGTGACGCTGCCGGTGGCCGGGTCTGCGGCGGCCATTGTGCTGGCGGTGGGCCTTGCGCTCGGCTCCGGCTCATCGCTGATCAGCCTGCGGAGGCACATGGAGTCATGAAGCGGGCCGTGGTCGCCATCGCGCTGGCCTTGCTCGTACTCGGAGGCGACCGGGTCGGCGCCAGCGCCGACTCCAACCCCGCCGATCCACAGCAGCAGCTCTCGGTGATCGACCAGATCCGCGCGCAGCTTGGCAGCAACCTCGCGGACGCGATTGCGGCCCAGGATCAGCTGAAGAAATCGTTGCAGGACAACGCCGCGCAGCAGCAGGCGGTCCAGGCGAAGATCGATACGGTCCAGGCAAAGATCGCGGAGCTCGATGCCGAGATCGCCGCGGCCGAGAGGCGCGAGGCGCTGCTCACCGAGCGCATCGACGCGGAACGCGCGCAGCTCAACGAGCTGGCGCGCGCCATCTATGTGTCTCCGACGTCTCCGCTGGTCACGCTCGCCCAGTCGGAGAGCCTGAGCGACCTTCTCACGCGAATCGCCGACCTGAACGTCGCGGGGGAGCGTGCGACGACGTTGAAGGCATCGCTGAACAACGACCTGGCCGACCTCCAGGCGGAGCGGCAGAAGGAGCAGGAGGCGCGACAGGAGCAGATCACTCAGCGCGATCAGCTCAGCGGTGAGATGGCGCAGCTGCGAAGTCTTCAGGCCCAGGAAGAGACCTCGGTGGCGCAGCTGCAGGAGAAGATCGCCCAGACGCAGGGTGAGCTGTATCGACTCAACTCACAGTCGGCAGCCCTCGCCCAGCAGGTGACGGACATGCTGCAGCAGCAGCAGGACGCGATCATCGCCGCCGCGATGCAGGCCGTGTGGACGCAGATGCAGATCTGGTTGCAGTCGAACAACGTCGGGCAGATCCCGACGAGCAGCGGCCACTCCACCCAGTACCGCTTCATCTGGCCTGAGCCGCAGGCGCAGATCTCGCAGCCGTTCGGCCCCAGCACGTTCTGGTTCGAGCCGCCCTACGGTGGCTACCCGCACTTCCACACTGGGATCGACCTCGTCGAGCCCTTCGGCACTCCCGTCTACGCGGCCGACGACGGCATCGTCGCGCTGGTCGGAAACACGAGCAGCGGGTACGGCAACTACGTCGTCATCGCGCACGCAGGCGGGCTGGACACGCTGTACGGGCACCTGTCGACGTCGCTGGTCAAAGT
>DATKFA010000263.1:0-2738 GCA_035511715.1 Candidatus Acidiferrum sp.
CCGACCTCGGACTCCAGGAGGTTGTTGAGGTCGGCGATCGCCGCCTCGGTGTTCCAGCCGCGATATTCATAAGGAAAGGGCGACTGGTAGACCTCGGCGGCGTAGGGGCCGAAGTCCTGCTTGTAGGGCTGGACGCTGCCGGTCAGGGTCAGCGCGAGCAGCGTGCGTCCGTGAAAGCTTCCGCGGAAGCTGACGACGGCCGGCCGCCCCGTCGCGGCGCGCGCGATCTTGACCGCGTTCTCGATGGCCTCCGCCCCTGTCGAAAAGAAGATCGCCTTTTTCGGGCCGTCGATCGGCGCGACCTGGCACAGCCTCTCGGCGAGCCGGAGGTAGGTCTCGTACTGGATGACCTGGAACGAGGTGTGGGTGGCCTTGCGCAGCTGTTCCCCGACCGCCTGCATCACCCGCGGGTGGGCGTGGCCGACGTTCATCACGCCGATGCCGCCCGCGAAATCGACGTAGCGCTTGCCACCGACATCCCAGAGCTCGGAGCCGCTGGCGTGGTCGACGGTGATCGGGTGGGAGCTGGTGATGCCGCGCGGGACGTACTTGCTGCGCAGCTCGGCGAACTCGGTCTCCGTGAGGCCCTGGCGGACGGTCACGCGGCCATATTAGGGGCCCCCACGAATTCAAGGCGAGCCTCCGAATTCGTGGGGATAAAAGCAGATACGATCCGGCACTGTTGAGCACGCACGCCGCGCGCGCTGCGGTCGACCGTCTCTGGCCCGATCGGGCCGCGCGCATCACCGTGCTTGGCGGCGGGATCACCAACCACAACTTCAAGGTCGAGGTCGAGGGGGGTGAGTTCGTCCTCCGCATGGGCGGCGCCAGGACCGAGCTGCTCGGCATCGACCGGGCGGCCGAGCACGCCGCCGGCGTTCGCGCCTACGAGGCGGGCGTCGGCCCTGAGGTCGTAGCGTTCGTGCCCTCGCAGGGCTGGCTGGTGGCGCGCTTCATCGACGGCAAGCCGTTGTCCCCGGAGGAGATGCGCGAGTCCGCGACCCTCGGGCGAGTGATGGGCGCACTGCGCCGGTTCCACGAGGCGGCGCCGATTCCCGGCCGCTTCGATTCCCATGCGGTCGTCGAGGACTACCACGCGAAGGCGGTCGAGCACGGGGTGGACATCCCGCCGGCATATGGCGATGCGTTATCCGTCTCGCGCCGCATCCGCGCCACTCGAGGCGAGCAGCCCGTCGTGCCGTGCCACAACGACCTGCTCAACGCCAACTTCCTCGACGACGGCGAGATCCGCATCGTCGACTGGGAGTACGCCGGCATGGGCGACCGCTTCTTCGACCTGGCGAACTTCTCGATCAACCATGAGTTTTCGGTCGACGACGACCGACGCTTGCTCGTGGCCTACTTCGGGGAGCTGCGCGAGTCAGACCTCGCCTCGCTGCGGTTGATGCGCTTCATGTCTGACTTCCGCGAGGCGATGTGGGGGGTGCTCCAGAGCGGGATCTCGGAGCTCGACTTCGCGTTCGGCGAGTACGCCGCCGAGCACTTCGCGCGGCTCGAGGCGACCGAGTCGGAATCCGAGTTCGCGAGCTATTTCGGGGCGGTCAGCGCTCGATCCGATACCTGATGTGCGTCACCGCAGGGGACGCGATCACCTCCACCGGAGTCATGCGTGGATCGCCGACGTTGTCCAGCAGCCGTTCGCCGCTGCCGAGGACGATCGGCACGATGTGCAGGTAGAGCTCGTCGAGGTGACCGGCGCGGAGGAACTGCTGCACGGTGGAGGCGCCACCGGCGATCTGCACGTCCTTGTCACCGGCGGCATCACGCGCCTGGTCTAGCGCCGACTCGATCCCGTCGGTTACGAAGTAGAAGGTCGTGCCGCCCTGCATCGGCACAGGCTCGCGTGCGTG
Organism: Candidatus Acidiferrum sp.; assembly: GCA_035511715.1. GTDB lineage: Bacteria > Chloroflexota > Dormibacteria > Dormibacterales > Dormibacteraceae > 40CM-4-65-16. The sequence continues at coordinate 1,872 of DATKFA010000263.1, forward strand.
ATGGGTGAGTACGAAAGTCGCATGGTGGTAGGGCGGGTCTTCACCCCACCAGCCCTTCCAGGCAGGGTCCCAGCCCTCATGGCCGCCGCCGAACATGCTCCGGCCCATGATCGTTGCGCCCGTGTTCCAACCGGACGTTATTCCTTCGGCCACCGCGGAGTCAGGCCCCTCCGTGCCGCCAGTTCCGCCCTGCGCCCTTGCCCAGGCGGCCGTCGTGAACATCCACTCGTGCAGACGCAGGCCGCCTTCGCCGATCGGATTCTCGAGGCTCTGGTTGGGCCCGGCGGTGAAGCCGTCGAGCGATATCGATTGGTCACAGATGATCTTGCTCATTGCTCGTAATGACGAAGTTTCCCCCCAGAACTCATCGGATTTGCCGCGAGCGCCGGCACCCGCGTGAAAGAAAGTATCCGCAATTCCGCGAGCGCCGGCACTCGCGGGATGAGAGCTAGCTCCGGACCCGGGAGCCGGTCGGGTCGTAAAGCGGCTCCCTGATGACGCGGCCGCCGACCCATGTGCCGAAGATGTCGACCTCGACCGCGGCTTCGACAGGACACGAGGCCGGGATGTAGGCGTACGCGATCGACTTGCCGACGGTGTAACCGTAGCCCCCGCTCGTCACCCGACCGACCACCCCGCCGTCGATCCTCACCGGCTCCGAACCCAGCGCGATCGCGCGTGGATCGTCGAGGACCAGGCACGCGAGCCTGGTCGACGCGGGCGACTCGCGCTTCTCCACCAGGGCCTCGTGCCCGATGAAGTCGCCCTTGTCCAGCTTCACGGCGAAACCCAGACCGGCTTGATAAGGGTTGGTTTCGGAGGTGATGTCGGCTCCCCACACGCGGTAGCCCTTCTCGAGGCGCAGCG
>DATKFA010000264.1:0-6908 GCA_035511715.1 Candidatus Acidiferrum sp.
CGTGCGCGGCAGATCGCCGACGAAGTGGACGGCCTTCGGCCTCAACGGTTTGCCCAGCGCGGTGGCGACGAGGTCTTGCAGCTCCGCCGCCAGCTCGTCGCTCGGCTTGAAGCCAGGGCGGAGGATCACAAAGCAGACCAGCGCCTCACCTTTGAGCTGGTCTGGCACCCCGATCGCGGCGGCTTCCGCGACCGCTCGGTTGCCGACCAGCACCGATTCGACCTCGGCTGGCCCGAGCCGTTTCCCGGCGATCTTGATGGTGTCGTCGGAGCGGCCGAGGACGTACCAGAGGCCATCCTCAGGATCGACGTACGCCCAGTCGCCGTGCACCCAGATGTCCGGGTACCGGCCCCAGTACGTGTCGAGGTAGCGCTGACGATCGCCCCAGAAGCCGCGTGTCATGCCCGGCCAAGGATTGCGGATCACGAGCTCACCGACCTCGCCGCGGACCGAGCGGCCCTCGGCGTCGAGCACATCGGCCGCGATGCCTGGCACCGGGCCCGCAAAAGAGCACGGCCGCAGCGGCGAGATGACATTGCCGCACAGGATCCCGCCGGAGATCTCCGTGCCGCCGGAGTAGTTGATGACCGGGATGCGGCCGCCGCCGACATGCTCGAAGTACCAGACGAACGGCTCAGGATTCCACGGCTCGCCGGTGCCGCCGAGGATGCGCAGGCTCGACAGGTCGTGTCGCTCGGGCACCTCGTCGCCGTGGGTCATCAAGCCGCGCACGAGGGTGGGGGAGACGCCCAGCACCGTTGCCTTGTGGTCCTCGACCACCCGCCAAAGGCGATCGGCGGCAGGGTAGTCAGGGGTTCCCTCGTACAGCACCATCGTCGCGCCGAGGACGAGCGTGCCGAAGATGAGCCAGGGGCCCATCATCCAGCCGATGTCCGTGTACCAGAACACGGAGTCATCGGGCCCGACGTCGAAGCAGTGCGCCATGTCCTGAGCGGCCTTGATCGGGAAACCGCCGTGCACGTGCAGCGTGCCCTTGGGCTTGCCGGTGGTGCCTGACGTGTAGATGATCATCAGCGGGTCTTCGGGGTCGAGCTCCTCGGTGCGCGCGCGGTCTGGATGATCCTCGAGGAGGACCTCCCAGACCTGGTCGCGGCCGTGGGTCCACGGGATCTCGCGGACAACGCGCCGGTGCACGATGACCTTCTTCACCGATGGACAGCTCACGAGCGCGCGGTCGGCGGTTTCCTTCATCGCCACGACCTTCCCCCGCCTATAGAAACCGTCGGCGCAGATGAGGACCTTGGCCTCGCCGTCGCGCAGCCGCGTCGCGATCGCCTCGGGGCCATAACCCGAGAACAGCGGGATGATGACCGCGCCGATCTTCGCAGTCGCGAGGAGCGAGATCGCCACCTCGGGGCACATCGGCATGAAGATTCCGATGCGATCGCCTTTCGCCACGCCGAGACGCCGCAGCGCGCCGGCAAGCCGCGACACCTGCCGGTCGAGCTCGCCGTAAGTCAGCTTGCGGACGTCGCCAGGCTCGCCCTCCCAGATGATCGCGGTCTTGTCGCGACGGTCGCCTTCGCGGTACCGGTCGAGACAGCTCTCGACGATGTTCATCCGCGCGCCGATCCACCACCTCGCCCACGCCTTGCCCTCGGAGAGGTCGAGCACCTTCTCGTACTCGCGAGAGAAGACGACGTCGATGTCCTTCACGGCCGCGTCCCAGAACCACTCGATGTCTTCGTCTGCACGGCGCAGCAGCTCCGCAAAGGTCTCGATTCCATGGAGGTCCATGAACCGTTTGAGCCGGCTTTTCTCCACGACCTCGCGGCTCGGCCGCCAGATCACATCACCTATGACCACCGGCTGCATTAGAGTGTCGCGCTCCCGATGCGCCTGGCATCTTCGCGCCCTAGACGGCCGGGCGCCTTCGGCGCCGAAGCCCGCGTCAAGGGGCCCGGCGCTGCGTCGTCGCGCATCGACAATGCGCTCCTAGCCGCGCCACCCTTTCCTTGGCTCCGGCCGGCGATGGCGCGAATCTGCTCAGCCACACAGGAGCGCGACACTCCTTTAATTGTCACCAGATGGCGCGTGGTGAGCTGCCCGACGGGTTTGCGGACGACCTCGCGCGTGTGCTCGACCCGGGGCAGCACGAGGCGGCCGCCGAGATCATCGAGGCGGCGACGATGCTCGACGACGTCGGTCTCCGGCGCTTCCTGAAGCTCTTCGCGACCCGGGTGCGCAGCTCGGATCAACCGATCAAGGCCGACGAGCTCCGGAGGTTTCTGCAGCAAGCCGCGCTCTGATCCGTTCCGCGTCCTGCGCGAGCAGCCAGTAGTTGTCCCACGCGGCCTGCGCCAGGGCAAGCGCGATCAGCGGCTTGACGCGAAGGCGGGCTGCGCGGATGGCTTGATGCTGCGCGTAGCACCACCTGTCCCACGATCGTTCCACGGTCGAATCGACGAGCTCCATCCACTGCGCCTCGTCGCCGTTGAGGGGTGGCGGCAGGGACAGGACCTTCCACCGGCGGTCTTCTCGGATGACCGTGAGCACGGGCTGGCCGCTCGGCCGGTTCGCGTGCCGCGCGGGTCGCGGGTTCTTGGGATTCGCAGCCATGAGCCGCTGCTGCACCGCGAACACCAGGTCGTGAGCAGCATCGAGCGTGGCCGGCGCCAGCGGTGGATTGCGCCGCCCTAGCCGGATCTGTAGCGCCCGGATCGCCTCCCGCAACCGCAGCGGCGCTTCGACCTCGTCCCGCAAGCGGAGCGACTCGACGTCGTCGAGCAGCAGGTCGGACTCGACGAGCAGAACCCTCCGCTGCGTCTCCGCCGCCATGCTGCGCACGATGCTCGCGGCATGGCCGCGGTGTCAAGCAGCGGTTTACAGGCTAGGCGATCCCGAGTAGCCGCTTCCCGTTTGCGACCAGGAGCTTGTCGAGCACGGCCGGCGGAATGTCGAGCGTTTCGAGCTCGTCCAGGCAGCGCTTGGGACGGATGAAGGGGTAGTCGCTGCCGAACACGAACTGATCCTGCAGCCGCCCCTTCATGTCGCGCATCACCTCGATCGGGATGTAGCGCGGCGCCCATCCGGAGATGTCTATGTGGATGTTGGTCTTGTGCAGCGCCATCGCCAGCAGCTCGAGGTGCCAGGGGTAGCCGAAATGCGCCGCGATGATCTTGAGGTCGGGAAACGCGGCGGCCGGCGCGTCGAGCCAGATGGGGCGCGCGAAGTCGATGCGTATCCCCTGGCCCCCTGGCTGGCCGGCGCCGATTCCGCTCGTGCCGGTGTGGAACAGCAGGACCAGTCCCAGCTCCTGGCACTTTTCGTAAAGAGGCCAGTGCCTCTCCTCGTTCGGCGCGAAGGCCTGCAGCGAGGGATGGAGCTTCACGCCTTTCAGCCCCAGCTCGGCGATGCGGTCGAGCTCCTGCACCGCGCGGTCGCCCTTGAGCGGGTCCACGCTGCCGAATCCGACGAACCTCCCGGGAAACCCGCTCACCGCGCGGGCCACGAGGTCGTTGGGCACGCGGGGCCGGCCGGTCGCGGTCTCCGCGTCCCACGCCAGAAGGACGGCGACCACGTCGAGGTCCTCGTACTCGCGGGCGAGCTCCTCCAGCGACTGTCGCGCGACCCTGGACCTGAAGTACGACTCCGCCGCCTCGATGTAGCCCTTCATCGACACCTCGAGCCACTCGGGAGTCGGCAGATGGACGTGAAAATCGATCGCCTTCAAGGCGACACTAACTGTGATGGAAGCCACGCTGCTGGTGCTCGCCGGAGGGCAGAGCCGACGTATGGGCCGGCCCAAGCCCTGGATCGAGGTCGGCAATTCGATCCTTATTCGCTACGTGGTGGAAAGGCTGGCTCCGGCGTTCTCCGAGTTGATGGTTTCGTTTGCCGAACCCGAACAGATGGAGCAGCTTCTGCCTTATCGGGTCGTGTTCGACCGCAAGCCGAATGCGGGCCCGCTCGCGGGCCTCGAGGCGGGTCTGCTCGCGGCCCGCAACCAGGTTCTGTTCGCCGTCGCGTGTGACATGCCGTACGTCGAGCGATCGACCGCGGAGATCGCGGTCGCCGCAGCGCGCAGCTGCGATGCCGCCATCCCGCGTCACGACGGACTGTTCGAGCCAGTTTGCGGCGCCTATGGCAAGACCGCGCTGCATGCGATCACGAACGCGCTCGATGCCGGCAACTACGTCGCCCATGACGTGGTCGCGCAGCTCGACGTCACCTGGCTCGAGGGACTCGAACCTGCGCAGTTCGAAAGCCTCAACACACCGTCCGATCTCGAGCGTTTCCATGCGGCTCTCAGCGCGCAGCGATAATTGGTGCACACGCTTTGAAAATCGTCGTCACCGTCAAGCAAGTACCCGATCCCAACTCCACCCTCAGCCTCGAGGCTGACAACACGATCTCCCGCGAGAAGGAGGTCGTCCTCGACCCAGGCGATGAATGCGGGGTGGAAGAGGGCCTTCAGCTGAAGGAAGCCCACGGCGGCGAGGTGGTCCTCGTGTCGATGGGTCCCGAACGAGCCAAGGACGCGATCCGCAAGGGCCTTTCGATGGGCGCGGATCGAGCGGTGCTCATCACCGACCCGGCGCTTGCCGGCGCCGATGCGCTGACCACCGCGAAGGTGCTTGCAGCGGCGATCAAGCAGGAACAACCAGACCTCGTGATCTGCGCGACCGAGTCGTACGACGGAAGCACTGGAATGGTCCCGCCGATGCTCGCGGAGCTGCTTGGATTCCCGCAGCTCACCTTCGCCAAGAAGGTCGAGGTCGACGGTTCGACGATCAAGGTTCACCGCCAGACCCCCGATGGCTACCAGATCGTCGAGGCGGCTACACCAGCCCTCGTCAGCGTCACCGCCGCGATCGCCGAGCCGCGCTACGCGTCGCTCAAAGGGATCATGGCCGCGCGGTCCAAGGAGATCAAGCAGGTTGCGTTGAGCGACCTCGGTGTGGAGAAAGGCGAGACCGCGGAAACGATCGAAGGCGTGACCGATGCCGAGTCACGGAAGGCGGGCGAGGTCATCCAGGACGACGGCACCGCGGTCGACAGGATCGTGCAGGTCCTGGCCTCGGCCAAGGTCCTCTAGAAGATGGCGAGCGTCCTCGTTTACGCAGAGCTGAGCGGGGGCAAGGTGGCCGGCACAACGCTCGAGCTGCTGACAAAGGCGCGAGACCTCGGTGATGTGTACGCGGTCGCGCTCGGCTCGGGCGCGAAGGCGGCGGCCGCAATTCTCGGGAAGCATGGCGCGAAAGTCGTGCACGTCAATGAGGACGCGGCGTTCGACGACTACATCGCAGAACCTGCAACCGACGCCATCGCCTCGCTGTACGAGCAACAGAAACCGGACCTGATCCTTTTCGGATTCACGCCGGACTCGCGCGAGGTCGCCGGCCGTCTTGCCGCAAGGCTGGGCGTTGGGCTGATCTCGAATGCAAACGACATCGCCGCGAAAGACGGCGGCTTCGTCGCCCGGGTTCCTTACTTCGGCGGCGCGAAGGTTGCGTCGATGAAGGCCAACGCGACGCCAGCGATCGTCCTGGTGCGGCCGAAGTCGTTCGAGGCGTCGGAGTCGGGTGGCGCGGCCGAGGTCAAGGATCTCACCGTGACCGTGAAGGCCGACTCGAAGAGGGCGCACATCGCCGACCGCGTGGTCGAAGCCTCGGAGAAGGTGAAGCTCGAGGACGCGCGCGTGGTCATCAGCGGCGGCCGCGGGATGGGCGGCCCCCAGAACTTCCCGCTGCTCGAAGATCTCGCCAGCGCCCTCGGCGGGGCCGTGGGAGCGAGCCGAGCTGTGGTCGATGCAGGGTGGGTGCCGTATTCGATGCAGGTCGGACAGACCGGCAAGTCGGTGCGCCCGGGCGTCTACATCGCGGTCGGAATCTCCGGCGCGATGCAGCACACGGTCGGGATGAAGACGTCGAAGGTGATCATCGCGATCAACAAGGACGCCGAGGCGCCGATCATGAAGATGGCCGACCTCGGGGTGGTCGGCGACGCGCTGAAGATATTGCCCGCGCTCACCGCCGCGGTCAAAGCCAAAAAGAACGGATAGAGCCGCAGCTCAAAGACTGCTCGACGAGCGCGTCGAGCGCCGTCGAGTCCGCGACTTCGCTGCCGCCGACGCGATCCGCGAGCAGCTGCGCGAAGGCGGATGGGACGTGGTCGACAGCGCCGAAGGCAGCGAGCTGCAGGCGATCAAGGCGCCACACCGGACTGAACCGCGGCCGACCGTGCGCGCTGTCAGCCTGCTCACCGTCCTCCACGGATGGCGAGCCGACGCCGAGCGGTGGCTGCTCGCCGTTTTCACGCATACCAGGACCGACTTCGAAGCGCTGGTCGTCGACAACTCCGGCGATCCGCGCATTGCCGGGTGGCTCGAGGGCCGCGTCGCGGAGCGGCTGCGCGTCATCAGGCTCGACCCCCCGCTCGGGTTTGCAGCGGCCGCAAACAGCGGCATCGAGGCGGCGGCGGGCGACGTGATCGTCCTTTTCGACCCAGGCGTCGAGCTCACGGGCGACGCGATCTCGCCCCTCGTCGAGGCGTTGAGCGATCCGGCGGTCGTGATCGCGGGACCGTTTGGACTGCGCGGCAAAGGCACGCTCAAGGAGTTCGAGGAGAGCGCCGGGCCCGAGGTCGACGCGATCGAGGGCTACTGCATGGCCTTTCGCCGGGCCGACGCCCTCGCTGTGGGCGGGTTCGATCCGCGATTTCGGTTCTACCGAATGGCGGACGTCGAGCTGAGCTTCAGGCTCCGCGATCGCGGAGGCAAAGCGATCGTCGTGCCGGGCCTGCCGCTCGAGCGACACGAACACCGGCTCTGGGAATCGACCGAGCCGGCCGAACGCGAGCGGCTCTCCAAACGCAACACCTATCGCTTCCTCGACCGCTGGCGGGACCGGGAAGACCTGCTGGTGGGCAAATAGAATCGGCGTCGT
>DATKFA010000265.1:0-2381 GCA_035511715.1 Candidatus Acidiferrum sp.
GGACCGAGCTCCCACGCGGCGGGCTGCTTCTGCTCGAGCGAGCGCAGCGCCTTGATGAGCGCGGCCTCGAAGGTGCGCTCGAGCGCCATCACCTCGCCCGTCGATGCCATCTGCGTGCCCAGCCGGCGCTCGCCGGCCGGGAACTTGTCGAACGGCCACCGCGGGATCTTCACCACGCAGTAGTCGATCGCCGGCTCGAACGCCGCGAAGGTGCGGCCGGTGATCTCGTTTCTGATCTCCTCGAGGCGCCGGCCGACCGCGACCTTGGCCGCGACCCGCGCGATGGGATAGCCCGTCGCCTTGGACGCCAGCGCCGACGAGCGGCTCACGCGGGGGTTGACCTCGATCACGTAGTACTGCGAGCTGCGCGGATCCAGCGCGAACTGGACGTTGCATCCACCTTCGATGCCGAGCGCGCGGATGATTCGGATCGCCGACGAACGGAGCATCTGGTGGTCGCGGTCGGAGAGCGTTTGAGCCGGCGCGACCACGATCGAGTCGCCGGTGTGCACGCCCATCGGGTCGAGGTTTTCCATGTTGCAGACCGTGATGCACGTGTCCGCGGCGTCGCGCATCACCTCGTACTCGATCTCCTTCCACCCCCACAGCGAGCGTTCGACGAGCACCTGGTGGATCGGTGAGGCGGCGAGACCGCGCACTGCTACGCGCTCGAGGTCGGCCTCGGTCGTGACGAAACCGCCGCCTGTGCCGCCCAGGGTGTACGCGGGGCGGATCACGAGCGGCAGCCCGTTGGCCGCGGCGAACTCACGCACCTCTTCCAGCGATTCGCATACGCGCGACACGGGTACCGGCTCGTCGATGTCTTCGAGCATCTGCTTGAAGGCCTGCCGGTCCTCAGCCTTGCGGATCGTGTCGATCGTCGCGCCGACCAGACGGACACCATGTTTTTCCAGGACCCCTGCATTCGCCAGCTCGGTGGCCAGGTTGAGGCCCGTCTGGCCGCCGAGGGTCGGCAGCATCGCGTCCGGCTTCTCGCGCTCGATGATCCGCTCGACCGCCTCGACCGTCAGTGGCTCCAGGTACACGCGGTCGGCGATGTCCTCGTCGGTCATGATCGTCGCGGGGTTGGAGTTGACGAGCACGGTCTCGATACCTTCCTCGCGCAGCGCCTTGCACGCCTGCGTGCCCGCGTAGTCGAACTCCGCCGCCTGGCCGATGACGATCGGCCCGGAACCCAGGATGAGCACCTTGCGGGGTCTTGGTTCTTCCTTCATGCCGGCGACAGCCCTCACGACCGGGGCCCCGCTTCGCACCATGTCGATGAAGCGGTCGTACAGGTGCTGGTTGTCCTGCGGTCCGGGGCAGCCCTCGGGGTGGTACTGCACGCTGAAGGCCGGCGTGGTTCGATGGCCGAGGCCTTCGACCGAGCCATCGTTCAGGTTGCGCTGGGAGACGTAGAAGTCGCCGGCGGGAATCGAGGCCGCATCGACCTGGAACTCGTGGTTCTGGCTCGTGATGTGGACGCGACCTGTGTCTAGGTCCTTGACCGGGTGGTTCGCGCCGTGATGACCGTACGGAAGGCGCGAGGTGGTGGCCCCGGCAGCGCGACCGAGGATCTGATGTCCCAGGCAGATCCCGAACATGGGGATACTGCCCAGCGCCTGCCGCGCGAGCTCGACCGGACCGTGCAGCACAGCCGGGTCACCTGGCCCGTTCGACAGCACCAGCCCGTCGGCGCCGAGCGACTGCACCTCCGCCCACGTCGCGGTGTGCGGCAGGACGACGACTGTGCACCCCCGCTCGCGGAGGGAGCGGAGGATGTTGGACTTGACGCCGTAGTCGACGACGGCTATGACCAGCCCTGCGCCGTCCGTCCGCCTTCGCGCGCGCAGCTCGGGCGGCAGCGCCTCCAACCATTCCTCGCGCCGGGTTCGTGAGGCCTGCGCGACCAGGTCCTGGTCCGCGAGCGGGGTGACGCGCCGGGCGGCCGCGGCCAGCTCCGCCAGCCGCTCCGACGTCGGCGCCTTCGACTCGTGCACCAGCACCGCCCGCATCGCCCCGTGGATGCGGATGTGGCGCGTGAGCGCGCGCGTGTCGATCTCGGCGATCGCGGGCACCTTCCAGTGGCGCAGGTAATCGTCGAGCGAACTTTCGCTCGAGTGGTGGCTTGGCTCTGGACACGCCCAGCGCACCGCGAGCGCCCGCGCCCACGGCCGCGCCGACTCGGCGTCGGCGTCGCGCACGCCGTAGTTGCCCTGGAGCGGATACGTCATGCAGACCATCTGGCCGGCGTACGACGGGTCGGTCAGCACCTCCTGGTAGCCGGTCATCGCGGTGTTGAAGACGACCTCGCCCTCCCCCACCACGTCGGCGCCCAGCGGCGCGCCCACGAACGCGCGCCCGTCCTCGAGCACAAGCGC
>DATKFA010000266.1:0-4450 GCA_035511715.1 Candidatus Acidiferrum sp.
GGCGGCGCCGGCTTGGGCGACACCAGCTGGACGCGGTGGATCGCCGCATCGTCCGCCTCCTGCTTCAGGCTCGTGACTGTATCGTTGCGCTGCCAGATGCCGTAGGCGGCGAGACCTCCGGCTACCACGACGCCGATGAGCGCCAACATTCCGCCCCGATGCGCGCGCATGCGCCCGGGTGCCGCGATCGCGTGGTCGTGGTTGCTCATGCGGGCTCTCCCTGCGGTACGGGCTTGTGCTTGCTCGATTTGCCCCCGTGCAGAATGGCGAAGACGCACGGCACGAACAGCAAGGTCGTGACCGTCGCGACCAACAGGCCACCGACCACGGCGCGGCCGAGCGGAGCGTTCTGCGTGTTGCTGAACGACATCGGCAGCAGGCCGACGATCATGGCGAGCGCGGTCATCAGGACGGGCCGGATGCGCGCATATCCGGCCTCGATCGCGGCCCGCACGGGGTCGCCGTGCTCGGCGAGACTGTCGCGCGCGAAGGCGACCACGAGGATGGTGTTGGCGGTCGCCGTCCCCATGCACATGATCGCGCCGGTGAGCGCCGGAACCGACAGCGTCGTGTGCGTCAGGAACAGGGCCCAGGCGATTCCGCCCAAGGCCGCGGGCAGCGCCGTGATGATGATGAAGGGGTCGAGCCAGGACTGGAAGTTGACGACGATCACCAGGTAGATCAGCACGATCGAGAGCGCCAGCCCGGCGATCAGCTGGACATAGGCGGAGCGCATGGTCACCGATTGGCCCTGCACGGTGATGGTGGCGCCGCGCGGCAGGCTCGAGGCCATCTCCTTGATGATCCGCTCGAGCTCGTTGCTGACCGCGCCGAGATCGAGCCCGTCCACGTTGGCATAGACGTCGATCACCGGCAGGATCGCGTAGTGCGAGACCAGACCCGGCGTGCCCGTCTGCTGGATGTCCGAAAGACCGCCGGCGATCTGGACCGGCGTGTTGGTCGGGTTGCCGCCGCCGTTGTCGATCGGAATGGTCTCGAGGGCGTTGATGCTGGACAACTGGTTTTGCGGCGTCTGGAGGTTGACCAGATGCGAGATGCCGTTCGAGGTGTCGAGCCAATAGGTCGGCGCGACCTGGCCGCTTCCCGAGAGGGTGGTGAGGGCGGTGCCGGCGATGTCCGCCTCCGTCAGCCCCGTCTGCAGCGCGAAGGTGCGCCGGGACGCGAGCAGCAGGCTGGGCTGGCCCATGACCTGCTGGATGCGGACGTCGGCGATGCCGGCGATCTGCTTCAGCCGCGCCGCCAACTGGGTGGCGTAGGCGAAATTGGCGTTGAGATCGCGGCCGCCGATCTGGACGTCGACCGGCGAGGGCAGGCCGAAATTCAGGATCTTCGCGGTGATATCGCCCGGCAGGAAGCTGAAGTCGGTGCCCGGGAAGCGCTCCGTCAGGCCCGCGCGCAGGATCAGGCGATAGCTGTCGACGGGAGAGGCCTGATTGTCGAGCGAGATCGTGATGTCGCAATCCTGGGCGCCAACCGTGCCGGTATTGCTATAGGCTTGGTTGATACCGCTGTTCGGCAGGCCGCAGTTCAAGAGGACGCCGGTCACGTGGCCGGGCAGGAGAGCACGGATCTGCTGCTCCACCAGCACACCGATCTTGCCAGATTCCTCGATCCGCGTGCCGACCGGGGCGCGCATATGCATGTCGATCTCGCCCGACTTGATGCTGGGGAAGAAATCCTGGCCGACGAAGATCAGCAGCATCAGCGACGCCAGAGCGCCGGCGAGGTAGAGCAGCACGAAGCGCCCGCGGCGCGCGGTCAGCCCGGTTAGGACCGCGCGGTAGCGGTCGCGGAACCGAGTGAAGCGCTCCTCGAACCCCTGCTGGAAGCGCGTGAAGATGCCCGGACGCTTCGTCCGCAGCGCCGGATTGTCGCGCGCCGCCACCTGGGCGCGCAGCAGCCAAGCCGCCATGGTCGGCGTCAAGGTGCGCGACAGGATGAATGAGGCGATCATCGCGAAGATGATGGCCTCCGCGAGCGGCAGGAACAGGTAGCCCGCGACGCCGCCGAGCTGGTAGAGCGGCAGCCAGACGATGCAAATGCAGAGCGTGGAGACGAAGGTCGGCACGACGATCTGGTTCGCCGCGTCGATGATCGCGTCCTGCAGCCCCTTGTGCGTGCCGCCCGCGCCCGCCTCCTCCAGGTGGGTGTTGATGTTCTCGATCATCACCGTGGCGTCGTCGACCAGGATGCCGACGGCAAGCGCGAGGCCGCCCAGCGTCATCACGTTGATGGTCTGGCCGAGCCAGGAAAGCGCCAGGATCGAGCTCAGGATCGAGAGCGGGATGGAGGTGGCGACGATCAGCGTCGAGCGCCAGCTGCCGACGAACAGCAGGACGGCGATGCCGGCAAGCACCGCAGCGGTCAGCATTTCCTGCACCACATCCAGGATGGAGGCGCGCACGAAGGTGGATGCGTCGTTGAGCGGCGTGATGGTGATGCCGGCTGGCAGCGTCTTCAGCAGTTGGGGAATCATGGCCCGCACGCCCGCGACCACCGCCAAAGTGGAGGCATCGCCGGTCTTGAGGATCTGCAGCAGGATGGCTTGCTGTCCTTTCACCAGCACCGCGTTGGTCTGGGGCGGACCGCCGCGATGGACGAAGGCCACGTCCCGCAGGTAGACAACGGCATTGCCCTCGCGCTGGATCGGCAGGTTGTTGAATTCGTCGATGGCGAGCGGCGTCGAGTTCGTCGCCACCATGTAATCGATCGCGCCGATCTTCTCATCGCCGGCCGGCAGCACGATGTTCTGCGTTGCAAGGGCGCGGCCCACGTCGGTGGCGGAGAGCCCGTGCTCCAGCAGCTTGGTCTGGTCGAGATCGACCTGGACGTTCTGCTGTTCGCCGCCGTAAGGCGCGGGTATGGCGACACCCGGCACCGACACCAGCGCGGGCCGGATCATATTGGACGCGACGTTGTAGATGTCGGAGGGCGTCATGTTGTCCGCGGCGATCTGCAGGTCCAGTACCGGCACCGAGGACGCGTCGAACACCAGCACCTGCGGCGGCGTAATTCCTGCCGGAAGCTGCTTGAGCACGGTCTGAGAAGTGGCGGTGACCTGCGCTTGCGCCGCCGCCACGTCCGTGCCCGGCTGGAAATAGATCTTGACGACGCCGAAACCGTAGAGCGACTGGCTCTCGATGTGCTCGATGTTGCTGACCGTCGTGGTGAGCGCCCGCTCGTAGTAATAGACGACCCGGCCGGACATGTCGGACGGCAACAGCCCGGTGTAGGTCCAGACCGCCGCTACGACCGGGACCTTGATGGGTGGAAAAATGTCGGTGGGGGTCTTGAACACGGCCATCCCGCCGTACAGCAGGATCAGGATCGCGAGCACCACGAAGGTGTAGGGCCGCTTCAGCGCGACGAGAACGATTGCGTTCATCCGGGCTCTGCAACTCCTGCGTTGGTGCCCACTGTCTGCATTCTGCTCAAGGCGGGTGCTTACCCTTCGAGTTGTTCAAGCGAGAGACCTGGAGCGGAGAGGCCTGCGGGCCCTTCGCGCCGCACCGGGCATCGCAAAGGCGAGCGCACTTCTCCTTTGTTCAGGGTAATCGGCACAGACCGGAAATGACTTGTCCGAGATTGCCGTCGCCGGCTCGGTCTTGCGGCTAACTTAAGCGTGCGGTACCCGAGCCGCTCGCCGCTCCACTTCTCGTCTGTGATAGAAGGGATGGCGTGCGGCTCGCGGAGGGAGATCGTGGAACGGGAGCAGGTGAACCACAGGATGGCAGCGATCCTCGCGGCTGATGTCGTGGGGTACAGCCGTCGCATGGGCGCGGACGAGGAAGGCACGCTCGCGCAGCTGAAGGCGCACCGGCGCGAGCGCGTCGATCCGACGGTAGCCGAGCACCACGGCCGCATCGTCAAGACGACCGGCGACGGCATGCTGGTGGAATTCGCGAGAATTAGACGCGGTGCGCTGCGCCGTCGATATCCAGCGCGGCATGGCGGAGTCCGATGCCGAGCTTCCCGCGGACCGCCGCATCGAGTTCCGCCTCGGCATCAATCTCGGCGACGTCATCGTCGACTGCGACGATATCTATGGCGATCGCGTCAACGTCGCCGCTCGCCTGGAAGGCCTCGCCGAGCCCAGCGGGATCTGCGTCAGCCGGGTTGTGCGCGACCAGGTTCGCGACAAGCTCGATCTCTCCTTCGAGGACATGGGCGAGCAGCAAGTCAAGAACATCGCCCGGCCGGTCCGCGTCTTCCGCATCGCGGTCTCCGGCACCGGACAGCCGAGGGCATCGGCCAAGCCAGCGCTTGCGCTCCCCGACAAGCCCTCGATCGCGGTGCTGCCCTTCACCAATCTGAGCGGCGATCCCGAGCAGGATTACTTCGCTGACGGCATCGTCGAAGACATCATCACCGCGCTCTCGCGCGTGCGCTGGCTGTTCGTGATCGCGCGCAACTCGAGCTTCACCTACAA
>DATKFA010000267.1:0-11579 GCA_035511715.1 Candidatus Acidiferrum sp.
GGCACCGGCGGTGGAGGAGGAGGCGGCGGTGGCGGTGGGGCCGGCCTCTGCGGCTCTGGGGTCAACGCAGCAGCGCCCGGGCTATGACAACCCTCTGGATCTGGTTCGTGCCTTCGTAGATCTGTGTGATCTTCGCGTCTCGCATCATTCGCTCAACCGGGTAGTCGGTGATGTACCCGTAACCGCCGAGCAGCTGGACGCAGTCGGTAGTCACGCTCATCGCCATATCGGATGCGAAGAGCTTCGCCATCGCGGCAACCTTGGTGAGGTCCGGCGCCCGCGTGTCGACCTTGGTCGCGGCCTGGAACACGAGATGCCGTGCCGCTTCGATCTGGGTCGCGATGTCGGCGAGCATGAACTGGATCCCCTGGAAGCTCGCGATCGGCTGCCCGAACTGCTCGCG
Source organism: Candidatus Acidiferrum sp. (assembly GCA_035511715.1). Taxonomy (GTDB): domain Bacteria; phylum Chloroflexota; class Dormibacteria; order Dormibacterales; family Dormibacteraceae; genus 40CM-4-65-16. The sequence goes on from DATKFA010000267.1 coordinate 404, forward strand.
CTCCTTCACGTAGTTCAACGCGTAGGCGAACGCTCCTTCCGCGATGCCGAGGGCCTGCGCGCCGATGCCCGGCCGCGAGCGATCGAGCACAGCGAGAGCGATCTTGAATCCGGCACCTTCGTCGCCGAGGCGGTTGGCCGCTGGGACCTTCACGTCCTCGAGGACGATCTGCGCCGTGGGCGATCCGCGGATGCCCAGCTTGTGCTCGAGCTTCTCGACCTTCCAGGGGCTCGTCTCTCGCTCGAGCACGAACGCGGAGATGCTCCGGTGATCGGCGCCGCCATCGGTCTGCGCGAAGACGACCAGGGTGCCCGCCACGCTGCCGTGCGTGATGAACTGCTTGGTGCCGTTGAGCACGTACTCGCTGCCGACCTTGCGCGCTCGCGTCTTCATCGCCGCCGCGTCGGACCCGCTGCCCGGCTCCGACAGCGCATACGCGGCGACTCTCTCGCCGGACGCAAGGGGCGGGCACATCCGCTTCTTCTGCTCCTCTGTGCCCGCGACGAGGATCGGATAGGAGCCGAGAGCCTGAACCGCGAGGATCAACGAAGAGCTCGCGCAGGCCTTGGCGATCTCTTCGATGCCCATGCAGATCGTGACGCTCGAGCCGGAGATGCCGCCGTACTCCTCAGGGAACGGGATCCCGAGAATTCCGTTGTCCGCAAAGAGCTTCTCGATGTCCTTGGGGTATTCAGCGGTCTGATCGATCTCAGCCGCGCGCGGCGCGACGCGATCCTGCACGAGCTCGCGGATCGTGTCCCGAATTGCGACCTGCTCGGCGCTGAATTCGAAGTCCATCCGATTTGATTATCCAGTTCGAAGCAGTTCGCGCGCGATCACATGCCTCTGTACCTGGTTCGAGCCTTCGTAGATCTGCAGCGCCTTTGCGTCTCTCACGTGGCGCTCGAACGGACTCCCTTTGAGGGCGCCCGGCTCGCCCACGATCTGCAGCGCGTCGAGTGACACCTGCATCGCGGTGTCGGTCGAGTGGAGCTTGGCCATCGAAGCCTCACGGGTGAAAGGCAGTCCACGCGCGCACCGCCAGGCCGCGTTGTAGGCGAGAAGCCGAGCGGAGCGGACGCGTGTCGCCATGTCGGCGAGCGAGAAATCGTCACCCTGGTCGTGGCCGTGGGCGCGCATTGCGTCGCGCGCCTCGTCGACCGCCGCCTGGGCGATGCCGAGAGCCTGCCCCGAGATCCCGATCCGACCCGAATCGAGGGCACGCATCGCGATGGCGAATCCCTGGCCTTCGCGGCCGAGCCGGCCGGCCTCCGGCACGCTCACGTTCTCGAGCAGCAGCTCACCGGTCGGAGATCCGTTCAAACCCATCTTGTCGAAGACCTGGCCCACCCGAACGCCCGGTGAGTCGGCGGGCACCAGGAACGCCGTGATGCCTGACGCACGTTCATCCGCGCCCGTCCGGGCGAACACGACATACAGGCCCGCGTGGCCGATATTCGTGATGAAGACCTTGCTGCCGTTCAAAACGTATCCGCCATTCTTTCGCCGCGCGCTCGTTTTCAGCGCAGCCGCGTCCGAGCCCGAGGAAGGCTCGGTCAGTGCAAACGCGCCCAGGATCTCCCCTTTCGCCAGCGGCGGAAGCCAGCGCCCTTTCTGCTCCTCGTCGCCGAACAGCAGGATCGGCTCGGTGCCGACGCTCGTGTGGACATCGACGATGACGGCGGTCGAGGCGCACGCCTGGGCCAGCTCCTCGATGCAGATCGCGAAGGCCAGGGCGTCGAGGCCGGCACCACCGTACTGGCGCGGAATGAGGACTCCCATGAGGCCGGATTCGGTCGCCGCCGCGATCGACTCGGAGGGAAAACGGTGCCCCCGATCGACCTCCTCGGCGAGCGGCCTGACCACCCCCTGGGCGATCTCTCGAACTGCTTCACGGAACGTCAGATGCTGGGGCGGCAGTTCGAGGTCCAACTCAGGCGTTACCTAGAATAGTGAGCTTGACAATGGACGCAGGGCCGCGATACCTCGAGGGGACCACCGTGGGGAGCGGCCGGGACATAATCGGCGTGCGGCGGGACCGTATCGCGGACATCATCAGCACCGGACGCGAGATCATCGCCCGCGCGAAGTCGGAAAAGATCCTCCCGGACACGATCACGGGCGCCACGGCGGCCCTGCTGGTCACGATCGCAGGCTACGGTGAGCCCCTCTCCGAGGGCCAGTGGCGCGAGCTCGCCGGCGTCGTCGGAGGCATCATGCGCGACAGCACGTATGCCGACCTTGCCCGCCTTCGAACGTTGATAACTCAAGAGCAGTTTCTCAATGTGGCCAGAAATCAGGGCTATGCTCGCTTCATCCGCCGGCTTGACGACGGTCGCTGGGTTTGTGAGCTGACGCCAAAACTTGAAGATCTTCCGGACGAATAGGGACGGGAAGGGCGCTCTGGGTGGTGCCCTGCGCTCACGCGTCTTCCGAATCTTCTTCGCGGCGATCTTCGCGTTGGCGATCCTCAGCCCCGCCGCCGTCGTGTTCGCGGTCGTCTGGACGGCACCCCCGATCAGCGCGAGCGGCTCGGCCGCCCAGGACATCCAGCCCGCCCGTCTGCTGCCGCCGCCCGACGTCCAGCCGACGAGCCTTCCGGAGGCGACGTACAACGTCTACGCCAACACGCTGTCCGGCACCGTCCCGTGCCCTCTGTGTGAAATTCCGCCGCGGGTGTATGTGCCCAACAGCATCGCGGGCACGGTGGACGTGATCGATCCGAGCACCTTCCGGGTCATCGACCACTACCGCGTTGGCGCCATCCCGCATCACATCGCGCCGGCATGGGACATGAGCGCGCTGTACGTCGACAACGAGGGCTCGAGCAGCCTGACGGTGCTGGACATCCACACGGGCAGGCCGACCGGCCAGGTCAACATCCCCTTTCCGTACAACCTCTACTTCACGCCCGACGGAACCAAGGCCATCGACGTCGTCGAGCGGTTGAATCGGGTCGAGTTTCGTGACTGGCGCAATGGTTGGGCCCTGCTCGGATCGGTCGGCATCCCGTGGTCGGGAGCGGACCACATGGACTTCAGCGCCGACGGAAGCTACTTCATGATCTCGACCGAGTACACAGGTCACCTCGTGAAGATCGACGTGAACTCCATGCGAATGGTCGGGAGCGTTTATGTCGGCGGTCTCCCGATCGACGTCAAGCTCTCGCCCGACGGAAATTACTTCTACGTCACCAACCAGGGGCGCATGGGCGTCTCGGTCGTCGATCCGGCAGCGATGAAAGAGATCCAGTTCATCCCCACGGGCCGTGGCGCGCACGGCCTGCAGATCTCACGCGACACGAAATCGCTGTACGTCTCGAACAGGCTCGAAGGGTCGATCTCGGTGATCGACTTCGCCACGCGCACCGTCACCGCGAAGTGGCACATCCCCGGTGGCGGCAGCCCGGACATGCTGCAGCTGAACCCTGAGGGGACGCAGCTGTGGGCTTCGGGGCGTTACAACGCGACGGTGTATGTGTTCGACACGACGACCGGTGGGGTGCTGGCCAGGATCCCGGTCGGATCTGAGGACCACGGCCTGACTTACTTCCCGAACGTGGGGCGGTACAGCATCGGGCACAACGGGGTCTACCGGTAGGGGCGCCACCTCCGAAGGTGGCGTTGCAATCGAGCAGAAATCAAGAAGCGTGCGCGGCCGCGGCTCCATAGCATGAGGGTCGTACGCAATCCAGACTCAGGGGAGGAGACCTCCAATGAAGACCAAGCAGACTCCAGCCAAGAACCGCGCCGTGAAGCCAAAGCGCTACGGGGGATTCACCGCCGAGGAAAAGGGCGCGATGCAGGATCGCGTTCAGGAGCAGAAGGTGGCCAGGGGCAAGGCGGACGGGGAACAGGACTTGCTGGCGAAGATCGCCGAGATGCCGGATTCGGATCGCGCGATGGCCAAGCGCATCCACGCCGTCATCAAAGAAGCCGCGCCAGAGCTCTCGCCGACAACCTGGTACGGGATGCCGGCGTATACCAAGGACGGCAAGATCGTCTGCCACTTCCAACCGGCGCAGAAGTTCAAGACGAGGTACGCGACCCTCGGCTTCAGCGACAGGGCGAAGCTCGACGACGGCGGCCTTTGGCCGGTGGCCTACGCGCTCGAGAAGTTGACCTCCGCCGAAGAGGCAAAGATCGGGGCGCTCGTGAAGAAGGCGGTGGGCTGAGGTCGCCCACCCCGGACCTCTACGTTCCCAGCAGCCTCGCGATCAGCATGCGCTGGACCTCGGAGGTCCCCTCCCCGATCTCGTTGACCTTGACGTCCCGCCAGTACCGCGCCACGGGGTAGTCCTCCATGAAGCCGTATCCGCCGTGGATCTGCACCGCGTTGTCCGCGGCCCGCTTCGACGCCTCGGATGCGTACAGCTTCGACATCGCCGCGAGCATCCGGACCTCGTCCGAAGTCTCCGTCGCACCCTCCCGCCCGTACGCCGAGGCGGCTCGATACACCATCGTCCGCGCCACCTCCGTCTCCATCGCCATGTCCGCGAGCTTGAACTGGATGGCCTGGTGGCGCGAGATCGGCTCCCCAAACGTGCGGCGCTCCCGGGCATACGAAAGCGCTGCGTCCAGGCACGCCTGCGCGACTCCGACCGACAGGGCGGCGATCGCGATCCGCCCGCCCGTCAGGGTGTGTAGAAACTGCCGGTACCCGCCGCCACGCTGGCCCAGCAAGTTCTCCGCCGGCACCTGGCAATCTTCGAAGGAAAGCGGATGCGTGTCCGACGAGTGCCAACCAAGCTTGCGATAGGACTCGAGGACGTGGTAGCCGGGAGTGCCCGTCGGCACCATGAGCGCGCTGATCTCGTTCTCGTCGCCGTCCCGGCCCGTGACGGCCGTGATCGTCACGCCCGCGGAGATCGACGTGCCGCAGTTGGTGATGAACTGCTTGGCACCGTTGATGACCCATCGGCCGTCGACGGCCTCACCGCGGGTCGTGGTCGCACCAGCGTCGGAGCCCGCCTCGGGTTCGGTCAGGCCGAACGCCCACAGCTTTCGGCCCGCCAGGAGGTCCGGCAGCCACTGAGCCTTTTGGGAGGGCGTGCCAAAGTCATAGATCGGCGACGACCCCAGGCAGACCGCGGCTTCCAGGGTGATGCCCACACCGGCATCCGCCCGCGAGATCTCCTCGATGGCGATGCACAGCGACAGAAAGTCCGCGCCCGAGCCGCCGAACTCTTCGGAAAAGGGGAGGCCGAAGAGTCCCAGCTCGCCCATCTGGCGGACGATGTCGTAGCCGAACCTGTGCTCGCGGTCGAGCCCCTCCGCCGCGGGCGCCACGACCTCGCGTGCGAAGTCGCGGCACGTGTCGCGGATCGCCTTCTGCTCCGTTGTCAGTTCAAAATCCATCCCAAGAATCGTTGCAGAACGACTACGCCGAAGGCATACGCATCGCGCAGACGATCAAGGATCTCGACGGCCCCAACGTCAACCCTGTGTGCCAGTCGCGCCTCTACACACACGGGCACAGAACGGAGAGGTCTCTCGTGCTGCTCCACGGCTTCACGAACTGCCCGCAGCAGATGGACGCCCTGGGTACGCAGCTCTTCGCGCAGGGCTGGAACGTCTTCATCCCGCGCTATCCCCGCCACGGCTACACGAACCGCCTGACCGACGCCATCGCCGAGCTCCGCTCCGAGCACCTCGTCGCCTTGGCCAACAGGTCGGTGGAGGTGGGGACCGCGCTCGGTGAGCGGCTGACGGTCGCCGGACTTTCGCTCGGCGCGATCCTCGCTGGGCTGATGGCGCAGAGACGCGCCGGCGTCGACCGCGCGGTGCTTATCGCTCCGATGCTCGGGCTTCGGCCCATACCAGGGCCCATGCTCACCGTCCTCAGCCTGCTGGCAACCCGGGCGCCGAACCTCTACGTCTGGTGGAGCCGGAAGGATAAAGGCAGGATCGGGCCGTCCTACGGCTATCCCCGATTCTCAACGCGCGCATACGCGGCGCTTTTCGAGTGCGGTCGGATGCTGGTGCGCGAAGCGCGTGACGCTGCACCGAAGGCGAAATCGCTGGTCGTGGTCACCAACGCCGCCGAGCCTCGCCTCGACAACCGATTCACATACGCGCTCATCGACTCCTGGCGAAATCGGGACGCGAACGTCGAGACCTATGAGTTCCCAATCGCCGAACGGCTGCCACACGACCTGATCGACCCTGGCAACGCGGCCCAGAACGTCGAACTGGTTTATCCAGTGGTCACCCGGCTCATCTCGTACTCGAGCCTGCCGGGCCGAACCTCCTCCTGAGCGCCGGTGCGGCGAAACCCGTGCCGCGCGTAGAGCCGCTCCGCGCTGTCGTTGCCGTCCACGACCCACAGGACGAGCTGGCTGTACCCCGTCTCGCGAGCCCAGTCGATCACCCGCTGGACGAGCAGGGCGCCGACGCCCTGGCGGCGAAAGCCTGGATCGACCCACATCGCCGTCAGCGCCGCCACGCCCGTGCTTTCGCCATCGCCGCCGCTCACGGTCCCGACCACGGCGCTCCCTGACTCCGCCACGAACCTGACACGCGAGGCGACGGCACCGCGCCACTCGGCCTCGGGGCGGTCCTGCTCGCGCGCCAGCGTCGACCCGAACGCGTAAGGCGCTTCGCGCAGAGCTTCCAGCCGCACGCGCCGGTAGGTCGCCCAGTCTTCCTCGTCGAGCCGCCGAAGCCTAATCGCCACGGACCTGGGACATCCCGAAACCCGCACGCGCCGGCACTCGCGGCTTTCGAGTCACGTTCAAACCCGCGAGCGCCGGCACTCGCGGGAAATGCCTAATTGCCGAGGACGAACACCTTCAGCGTCCAGCTGATGAGCACCGTCACCACGGTGCCGAGCAGGACGCCTCGCCACTGCGCGGGGGTGAGCCGGGGCCGGAGCGAGCGTCCGGAGGCCGCTCCCGCCACGAGGCCGCCGATCGAGCCGAAGGTGCCCGCGAACAGCGCGGGCCCGAGTGGGTACAACCGCACCGCGTCGGAGACGTCGCCGCTCCACATGTACGCAAACGACCGCGTGCCGCCGCAGAAAGGACATGGATGGCCGGTCAGGAAGTAGAACGGGCAGACCGGGGCGGCTACGTGCAGCGTATGGAGGACCCAGTAGAGGCGCGTGTACACGAGCCACAGGACGAGCACGAAAGCGATCCCGACGTCGCGCCTCCGGTCCGCCGGCACCAGCCGCGCCACCGCGAGCGGCAAGGCGCTGCGAGCGGAGCTCGGTAAGGACGCGTGACGCGCGCCAACCGATCTCACCGCAGCAGCCCCACTATGTCGTCGGTCGTCTCCGCGACGACAACGCCCGCCCGCTTGAACGCCTCCTCCTTGCTCTTCGCCGTGCCGTGGTTACCGGAGATGATCGCGCCCGCGTGGCCCATTCGCTTGCCCTCCGGAGCGGTGCGACCCGAGATGAACGCGACGGTCTTGAGCCGCGAGCCGCGCGCGAGGAGGTCGGCCGCATGCTCTTCGTCGCTCCCGCCTATCTCTCCGATCAGCACCAGGTGGGTGGTGTCGGCGTCCTTCTCGAACAGCTGGACGACGTCGCTGAAGGTCAGTCCGAGAACAGGGTCGCCGCCGATGCCGACGATGGTCGACTGGCCCATCCCCCTGGCCGAAAGCGCGGATGCGACCTCGTACGTCAGCGTGCCGCTGCGCGAGACGAGGCCGATGTGCCCCGGCATGGTGATGCGCTGCGGGATGATGCCGATCTTGGCCTGGCCGGGCACGAGCAGTCCGGGGCAGTTCGCGCCGAGAAGGCGCGCCTGCGGGTAGCCCTGCAGGAAATCCTTGACCCGGATCATGTCCTGGATCGGAATGCCCTCGGAGATGCAGACGATCAGGGTGATGCCGCCCGCGGCGGCCTCCATGATCGCGTCGGCCGCGAAGGGCGCGGGGACGAAGATCCCGGACGCGGTCGCGCCGGTCGCCTTTACCGCGTCGGCGACCGAGTTGAAGACCGGGACTCCGAGGTGGCTCGTGCCGCCTTTGCCCGGTGATGTGCCGCCGACGACCTTGGTGCCGAGCGCCTGCATCTGCTCCGTGTGGAAGGAGCCCTCGCGCCCGGTGATGCCCTGGACGATGACCTTGGTCGACCCGTCGAGAAGGATGCTCACGTGCGCGCTCCCGCGCGTGTGAGTTCCACGATCTTCTGCGCCGACGCCCAGGCATTGACCCCCGGCTCGATGCCGTGCTGCTTCAGGATGGCGCGGCCCTCCTCCTCGTTCGTCCCGCTGAGGCGGACGACGAGCGGCAGCTTCATCTGCAGGTTGTCCCGCGCGGTGACGATGCCCTTGGCGACCTCGTCGCCCCGCGTGATGCCGCCGAACACGTTGATGATGACGCCCGTCACCCGAGGGTTCATCAGGATGACAGCGAGCGCATTCTCGACCACCTCGGCCTTCGCGCCGCCACCGATGTCGCAGAAGTTCGCGGGCCGTCCGCCTGCCCGCTGCACCAGGTCGAGCGTGCTCATGCAGAGTCCGGCGCCGTTGCCGATGATCCCGATCTCGCCGTCGAGCGAAACGTACGTCAGCCCGCGCTTTTTGGCCTCAACCTCGTACGGGTCGCCCTCGATCACCGAGCCATACTTCTCCTCGAGGTCGCGGTGGCGCCATGCCGCGTTGTCGTCGATCTCGAGCTTGGCGTCGCCCGCGATGACGTCACCGGACCTGGTCACCACGAGTGGGTTGATCTCCGCGGTGAGCGCGTCGTAGTCGGGGATGGCGCGGTAGAGCTTTTTGATCACCGCCGACAGCGGCCGTACTAGCTCGCCCAGCTCCGCATCGAACGCAAGCCGGTTCAGCTCGAAGTCCAGCGGACCGCGCCACGGGTTGGGGTGCAGGCGCGCGATCGCCTCCGGCGATTCCTCGGCCACCGTCTCGATGTCCATCCCGCCCTTCGCAGAGAGGAGCAGCACGTTGGCCCGCGCGTCGCGATCGACGGTGAAGCCGACGTAGATCTCACGCGCGATGTCGAGCGCTGTCTCGCAGTAAACCAGCGGCACCCTGAAGCCTTTGATGTCCATCCCGATGATCTGCTGCGCCGCCGCGCGCGCCTCCTCGGCGGTGTGCGCGAGCTTGATGCCACCGGCCTTCCCGCGCCCGCCGACCGGAACCTGCGCCTTCACCGCCACAGGGCCGAGCCTGGCGTATGCGGCCGCGGCCTCGTCCGGGGTGCGAGCCACCGCGCCAGGTGGAACCGCGATGCCCAGCGACGACAGGACCTCCTTGGCCTGGTACTCGAGGAGCTTCACGCTATTGCGACGGCTGGAGCGGGCAGGGTGTCTGCGACTCCTGCGGGTTGTTGTTCCAGCTGTTGCAGAAGCTCTGGCGGAACGTGGTGCTGTTGACCAGGACGACTCCGCCGATCACGAGCACGATCACGACGACCAGCGCAAATCCGCAGCCGATGAGAACCGCCGGCAGCGCGGAGACGCCGCGACCCGCGGCCGGCTGGCCGATCGGCCGCCACACCGATCCGTCCCAGTACTGCAGGCCGTCATCGGAGATCCATGTTCCATTCGCGTCCTGTCGCGGCATCCGAGGAGAAGTCTATTAGCGGAGGGTGATGCGCCAGTCGTTGCACCGCATCCTTAGTGGACGAGGTGTAGCTGAAGGCCGGATTCATTCCGGCCGTAACCAGGCACGTCTCACCAGACGCCACCAGACGTGACCTGCAACGGAGGGGGTCCCGCGGGGGAGGCCCGCCTCCCCCGCGCCTTATAGCGGAATGTTGCCGTGCCATCGCGGGCTGCGCCTGCGCTCCTTGCGCATGGCGATGCGAAGCGCACGGATCAGCTCGAACCTGGTGCGGCCCGGCTCGATCACGTCGTCGATGTAACCGCGCTCGGCGGCGATGTAGGGATTCGCGAATCGCTCGGTGTAGTCGGCGACGAGCTGCGAGCGGTCGGCCGAGCCGGCGGCCAGCTCGCGCCGGTACAGGATGTTGACGGCGCCCTCGGGTCCCATCACCGCGATCTCGGCCGTCGGCCAGGCGACGTTGAAGTCCGCGCGGATGTGCTTCGAGCACATCACGCAGTACGCGCCGCCGTATGCCTTGCGCGTGATCACGGTCAGCTTCGGGACGGTCGCCTCGCTGAAGGCGTACAGCAGCTTCGCGCCGTGGCGGATGATGCCGCCGTACTCCTGCGCTGTTCCTGGGAGGAAACCCGGCACGTCGACGAAAGTGAGCAGCGGGATGTTGAACGCGTCGCAGAACCGCACGAAACGCGCGCCCTTGTCGGAGGCATTGATGTCGAGCGCGCCCGCCATCACCTTCGGCTGGTTGGCCACCACGCCGACGGGCTTGCCGTCGAGGTGCGCGAAGCCGACAACGATGTTCATCGCGTAGAAGGGCTGCACCTCGAAGAACTCGCCATGGTCGACGACCATGCCGATCACGTCCTTGATGTCGTACGGCTCCTTCGGATTGTCCGGGATGATCGACGCGAGGCCCGGCGCCGAGCGCTCGGCGTCGTCGGTCGGCTCGAGCTGTGGGGGCTGGTCCTCGCAGCTCTGCGGGATGTATCGGAAGAGCCTGCGCACCTGGGCGAAGCATTCCTCCTCGCTCTCTGCAAGGAAGTGCGCCACGCCAGAGCGCACGTTGTGCACCTCGGCGCCGCCGAGCGAGTCGAACGTCACGTCTTCGCCGGTGGTGACGCGGATGACCTCCGGTCCCGTGATGAACATGTAGCCGACCCCGTGAACCATGAAGGTGAAGTCGGTGATCGCAGGCGAGTACACCGCGCCGCCGGTGCAGGGCCCGAGGATGAGGCTCAGCTGCGGGACGAGGCCGCTCGCCTCGACGTTGCGCCAGAAGATCTCGGCGTACCCGGCCAGGGACACCACGCCTTCCTGGATCCGGGCGCCGCCCGAGTCGTTGATGCCGATGATCGGGATGCGGTTGCTCGCCGCCAGGTCCATCACCTTCATGACCTTCTCCGCGAACACCTCGCCCAGCGAGCCGCCGAACACGCTGGCGTCATGGCTGAAGAGCATCACGTCGCGGCCGTCGATCTTCGCCATTCCTGTCACGACACCATCGCCCGCCACGCCGCCGCTGTGACGCGCGAACAGGTCGATCTCCTCGAACGAGTTGCGGTCGGCCAGACGCGCGATTCGCTCCCGCGCCGTGAGCTTGCCTTTCGCATGCTGGCGCTTGAACGCCTCGGCGTCCCCGTGGCCGGCCTC
>DATKFA010000268.1:0-2610 GCA_035511715.1 Candidatus Acidiferrum sp.
TCCGGACAAGCTCGTGCTGGGTGGTCTCGGCCTGACCGAGCCCGACTCGGGCTCGGACGCGCTCGCGATGAAGACCCGCGCCACGCGCGTGAGCGACGGCTACGTGCTCAACGGCACCAAGCAGTTCTGCACCAATGGCGGTATCGCCGACTACCACGTGATCTACGCCAACACCGATCCCTCGAAGGGGCCGGCGGGAATCGCCTCATTCCTCGTCGAGAAGGACACGCCTGGGCTGCGCATGGGTCGCAAAGAGAAGAAGCTCGGCGTCCGCGCGAGCCACACGGCGCAGGTGATCCTCGAGGACTGTCATGTACCGCTCGACCATCGCCTTGGCGGGGAGCCCGACGCGGAGAACGCCGGACCAGGTGCGCTCGGCGCGCTGATGACGCTCGAGGCGACGCGGCCAGGCGTGGGCGCCGGCGCCCTCGGCATCGCGCGTGCCGCCTACGAGTTCGCGCTCGAGTACGCGCAGGACCGCAAGCAGTTCGGCAAGCCGATCTGGCAGCACGAAGCAGTCGGATTCAAGCTCGCCGACATGGCGATGAAGATCGACGCGGCGCGGCTGCTGATATGGCGCGCCGGCTGGATGGCGACGCAGGGTCTTCCGTTCGAGCGCGCAGAAGGTTCGATGGCCAAGTGCTTCGCCGCGGACGTGGCCATGGACGTGACGACCGACGCGATCCAGGTGCTCGGCGGCTACGGGTACATCAAGGAGTACCCGGTCGAGAAGTGGTTTCGGGACGCCAAGATCTACCAGATCTGGGAGGGCACGGCTGAGATCCAGAGGCTTGTCATCTCGCGCGCCATCGCGGGGCAGCGAGCAACGATTCGGTTTTAGGGGGGTAGCTCATGTTCGACCTATCGGGAAGGGTGGCTGTCGTCACGGGCGCTTCGCGCGGCCTCGGCCGCCAGGACGCGCTGACGCTCGCCGGACTTGGAGCCGACGTCGTCATCACCGACGTTCTCGTCGAGGATGACCCCAATCTCCAGCAGACCGCCGAATCGCAGGGCAGCATGCTCGCCCAGGTCGCGGTGTCGCAGGGATGGGTCCACTCCAACGCCACCGCCGAAGAGATCCGCAAGATGGGGCGCAGGTCGCTGGCCATCAAGATGGACGTGACCAACCGCGAGCAGATCGGTGAAGTCTTCAAGAAGGTCAAAGACGAGTTCGGCAAGATCGACATCCTGATCAACAACGCGGCCACGCTCGACCACGCCGCCCAGATCCCCAACCAGTCCTATGAGCTCTGGGACCGCGACGTGAAGGTCAACCTCACAGGCGCCTTCAACTGCACCAGGGAGGTGTGGCCGTACATGGTCGAGAACAAATGGGGACGGCTGATCTTCATGTCCTCAGTCGCCGGGACGCTCGGGGGCTTCGGCCAGGCGAGCTACTCGTCGACCAAGGCCGGGCTCATCGGACTCGCGAAGACCGCGGCGCTCGAGGGCGGCCGCCACAACATCACATCGAACGCGATCGCCCCCGGCATCATCGAGTCGGAGGCCGGCAAGGCCGCCGCGGCAAACAACCCGATGTACGAGCGGTTCAAGGCCCGCACCGTGTTCAAGCGCTTCGGCCAGCCCGAGGACATCGCGAACACGATCGCGTTCCTCTGCACCGAGGAAGCCGGCTACATCACCGGCGCGGTGATCGAGGTGGCCGGCGGGATCCCACTCTTCACAGCCTGATGGGCGAGAACGTCGACGTCATACGAGACGGAGCGATCGCTCGCGTCGTCATGCACCGCAAGGGCAACAACGCCATCGCCGAGGACCTGATGAAGGAGCTCGCCGAGTCGTTCAACGACCTCGGCAAGGATCCGGCGGTGCGGGTGGTGGTCCTCACCTCTGAGTACGAGAAGTACTTCAGCGTGGGCGCGGACCTCACCTCGCTCGCCGGGATCGACCGCGAGGCTCCCGACGCGACCGAGCAGATCGCGCTTTTCATGCGCCGCATGAACCATCACTTCAACGCGATCGAGCGGATTCCCAGGCCGACGATCGCGGCGATCAACGGTCACGCGCTCGGCGGCGGCAGCGAGCTGACGCTGTGCTGCGATTTTCGGGTCATGGTCGAAGATGGACGCGCCCGGATCGGCCAGACCGAGTCGTCGCTGGGCATCATGCCTGGCGCCGGCGGGACGCAGAGGCTCCCCCGCCTCATCGGCGAGGGCCGCGCGAAGCGCTACATCATCGAGTCCACCCGGCTGTCGGCAAGGGAGGCGGAGGCGGTCGGATGGGTCGACCGCGCCGCGACACCGGAGGAGTTTCAGAACGCCGTCGACGAGCTCGCCGCCAGGCTCGCAAAAGCCGCGACCTTTGCGGTTGCGATGATTAAGGATGCGATGCGTCGGGGGAGCGGCCTTCGTCTCGACGATGCGCTCGACATCGAGTCCTTGAACTTCGCCCGCACCGCGCTCAGCACCGACGCCGCCATCGGCATCATGTCGTTCCTGAGCAAGCAGGAGCCCGAATTCACCGGTTCGTGACTGGGGTGTCTAAACCGCCCGGCGCCGTTCGTCGTGCTTGATGGAGGTTGGCAATGAAATACGTTCTCTTGTTCGGCGGAACGATGGAAGGCGCGGAGCAGCTCCCCAGCCCGGCCCG
>DATKFA010000269.1:0-7257 GCA_035511715.1 Candidatus Acidiferrum sp.
ATCCTTGCGGCGCTTGGTGCGGACGGTGCCGACGTTGGCGCGCGCGTCCGTCGTCAGCAGGGCCATCGGCGCCAGAAACACGAATTTCTCCCACAGCATCACCTTCTCGTCGGCCCTGATGCGCACGTCGAAGCCTGCCGCACGCAGGTGGGCGACGACCCGTTCCGCCGCGGGCCCGATCTCGATCGAGGCGAGCTGGCTCGTGTGGCGAATCAACCCTGGACGGGGCCTCGCGCTCTCGATGCGAATCGCGGCGGGAACGACCTGGCCGGGCGGATAGACGCGACGCAGGACCTCGACGTGGTCGAGGCCGTTGAGAAACGGGATGACGAGGGCGTCGGCGAGAGCCAGCGGCGGAACTCGCTTGATCGCCTCCTCGAGCTGCGTCGCCTTGACGGTGACCATCACCGCGTCGACGGGCTCCGAGAGGTGTGCCGCCGCCCTGACCGATGCCGTGAAGTCGCCGAACCGCTTGCTCTCGACGCGGATGCCACCGTCAGCGATCTCCCGAGCGGTGCTCTCGCCGGCGAGGACCTCCACCGAGTCGCCGGCTCGCGCCAGCAGCGCCGCCATGAGTCCGCCGACACCGCCCGGGCCGAGAACGGCGAAGCGCATCTCGAGGCCACTCTAGACTGAGGCGAAGTGGCAAGGAAGCGGCGAATCCTGGTCACGGGCGTCGCGCGCTGGTGGGGGGCGCTCGTCGTGCAGAGGCTGGTCGAAGACCCGGAAGTCGCCGAGGTCATCGGCATCGACGTACGCGAGCCTCGGTACGACCTCGGCCGCGCCGACTACCTGAAGCTCGACATCCGCCACTCGCTGATCGGCAAGCTCGTGCGCGCCGTCGGCATCGACACGGTCGTGCACACGCTCACCCGCGTCGACTCATTCGACATGGACCCGGCGCGAGCGCACGAGATGAATGTGATCGGCACGCTGAACCTGCTCGCGGGGTGCGCGGGCGAAGGCAGCCCGGTCCGGCGCTTCGTGCTGAAGTCGTCGGGCCACGTTTACGGCTCGCGCGTCGACCTGCCGACCGGGCTGCGCGAAGACCACCGGCTCGACAGCAACTCCAAGCATCAGTTCGTGCGCGACATCGTGGAGGTGGAGTCGTACGCGAGCGACTTCGCCATTCGCAACCCCAACCTCACGATCCTCGCGCTGCGTTTTGCCAACAGTCTCAACCCCCTCGAGCCCCAGCCCCTCGCCCGCTACCTCGACCTCGAGGTAGTGCCGACCGTGATCGGCTACGACCCGCCGCTGCAGCTCATCCACCGCGACGACTGCATCGACGCGATCGTCCTGGCGACCAAGCGCGGGCCCGGCGGCGCCTACAACATCGCGCCCGCCGGCAACGAGCCTCTATCGACGCTGCTCGACTCAGCCGGCAAGCTGCACGCGCCCCTGCTGCCACCGATAGGTCTCGGCCTCGCGGCGCACGCGATCCGCACGAGCGGAATCGCCTTCCTCTCGCCGCAATTGCTCGACCTCCTGCGGTGGGGCCGCACCCTGGTGGTGAACAAAGCCGCGCGCCAGCTCGGTTTCCGCGCCTCGCGCGACACGCGCGCCGCGTTCGAAGACTTCATCCAGCAGCGCCGCGTGCTCCGTTACGAGCCCGACCGCCACGCCTACCAGTACGAAAAGGAGCTGGAGGACTTCATCCACAGCCGCCAGCTCGCGTCGTCCAACGGAGAGGCCGAGATCGAAGAGCCTAGACCTCGCCCCCGCCCCCGTCGATCACGAGCACCTCACCGTTCACGTAGCTAGCGGCGTCTGAGACCAGGAACAGAACTCCCGCCGCCACCTCCTCCGGCACTCCGATCCGCCCCATCGGGTTTTGCGTGAGCACCCGGTCGAGGACCTCCTGGTTGCCCCAGAGCGCCTCGGCGAAGCGCGTCTTGATTAGCCCCGGTGCGACGGCGTTGACCCGGACCTTGCCGCCGAGCTCGCGGGCGAGCTGGCGCGTGAGGTGGATGACCCCGGCCTTGGTGACGTTGTAGACGCCGAGTCCAATGCCCGGGCGGAGGCCGCCGATGCTCGCCACGTTCACGATCGCGCCGCCGTGCGTCTCCATCGACGCCTGGTAGACGAGCTTGGTGAGCACGAAATAGCCGCGGAGGTTGACCTCGAAGGTCTTGTCCCACGCCGCGAGCTCCGCGCCGATGATCGGCCCGAAGTACGGGTTGGTGCCGGCGTTGTTGACGAGGATGTCGATGCGCGAGAAGCGCTCCATCACAGCCTGGACGAGGCGTGCGAGCTCGTCGGGCCGGCCGGCGTGCGCGGCGATAGCGATCGCCTTCTCGGGGTGGCCGGAGTTGATGCGCTCCGCCTCCGCCTCGAGGTCCGCCTGCTTGCGGCTCGACAGCACTACCGAGGCGCCGTGCTCGGCGAGGAGCTCGGCGATCGCGCTGCCGATCCCCCGGCTGGCCCCCGTGACGAGCGCCACGCGCCCGGAGAGGTCGAAAAGGGAGCCCGCGGGCACGACTGATACGATAGCCGCCACTTAACTTTCGAATTGACTAGGGGTTAGATGGCAATAACGGGGAAGGCCGCCGAGGACATCCTCGAACGGATCTTTCAGCCCACCACCAAACCGAGCGCGCGTGACCAGGCGGAGGAAACGCTTCGCCATCCCAAGCGCGTCGTCTACGTCGCGATGTCGAACAAGAGCTTCTACTGGCGGGCGCACATCCAGAAGTTCGTGCTCGACTCGGGGATGGTGCCGATCAGCCCTTTCATGCTGTTCGACTACTACCTCATGCACACGGTCTCGAAGGAGGTAGTGCGGGAGGCGATGAACAACCTGCTGGCGCGCAGCGACGAGGTGTGGGTATTCGGCCGTTTGTCCCTGGGCGTGAAGGTGCAGGTCGGCATCGCCAAGCGCATGAGCAAGGCGGTGCGCTACTTCGACATCTCAGACCTGCCCGTGGCGGTGATGCCGATCAGCGAGGAGACGGCGCAGGAAGAGCTGCGCGACTAGGTCCGTCGACGCAGCTGGTCAGGCCTGGCGCTGAACCGGGCGCGAGTCCACGCGCAGGTGCCAGGCGTCTGGTTTGCGCAGCTCGCTGAGCGTGGGCATCATCTCAGGGCCGTCCCAGACTCGGTTCAGCACCGCCAGGCCGTAGCGGTCGTAGACCGCCTGGCAGAACGCCTCGCCGGTCCGGTACTGCTGCAGCTTCAGGTCGAGCCCGGTCAGCTTCCAGATGACGATCTCGAACGCGCCCTTGCCGCTGCTCCGCTGGCGGTACGCCCTCTCGAGCCGGTCGAAACCCGGAAGCAGCTTGCTCCCGAGCCGGTTCATCACGAGGTTGCTGTAGCCCTCGACCACCGACATCGTCCCCTGCACGTCGCGCATGACCCGCCACTGCGTAGGCAGGACGCCCGCGAACGCGGCGAACCGTGTCACGGCCGGCCCTTTGCGGGTGACGGTGCCGATCAGCGTCTTGAGCGATTCCTCCATGTGCCGGCGCAACCAGGGGTGCGCTGCGAACTGCCATGCATGCGTCATCTCGTGGAGGATCAGCCACCGATGGAGGTCTTCGGCGGGTAGGTCGGCCTGGCGCCGCCACTCCTCGACGTTGGTCTCGACCAGATAGAGGCCTTCACCGCCGATCGGCTCTGCACCCAGCAGCTGTGGGTCGTACTGACCGAGGACCCTCCGGCCGAGGAACGCGAGCATGTAGCCCACGTAGCGGTTCACACCGGCGCGACCCGCCTCGACGACCAGCGAGTTCTGCATGCGGCCGGTCTCGAGCACCGGGTCGACCACGCGGCGAAAGATCTCGAGGTTGAGGTCGAGCCATCCTTCACGGTCGAGCGCCTCGAACCCCGGAATCGAGACTCCTTTCGGGAGCGGACCGACGAAATCCAGCAGGGGCTTCTCGAGCTTGTCCGCCAGCTGGCGGTAGCTCGAGGCGGCCGCCGCGAGCTTGGCTCGTGGCTCCGTGGCGTTGTCCATGCGCGATTGCGCGGCGCGCCGGACTTCGTTCCAGTCGAGCAGCAGCGCAGTGCCGCCGCGGGGCCGGACGGCTTCGGCCACACCGGCAACCGCCATTCCCGCCAGCACGCCGTAGAGAGCCGCACGCGCGGCTGAGCGCCTCATCCCCCTATCAAGGGTACGTTCGCCGAGGCTTCAAACTTGCGCCTGATGGCGACGGCCGACCTTCAACCATTCTTCACCGCCAGCGTCGCCGCGAGCTCGGCGCTCATAGGCCTGCTGTTCGTCTCGGTCTCGATCGCGCCAGAGCGGATCTTCGGCGAGCACGCGGAGGCGCAGAAGACGGCGCAGGCGATCAGCGCATTCTCGGCGCTGGCCAACGTGTTCTTCATCTCGCTGGCCAGCCTGATCCCCGGCGTCGTCCCGGGCCTCGTGGTGACCGCGGTCGGGGTCGCCTCGACCCTGCAGCTGCTAAGCCTGCTGCTCCGCGTTCGCGGCTGGCGCGTTCGCGGAATCCAGGCGATCCGCGGAGCTGTCCTGTTCCTCGTCAGCGCGGCAATCTACGGAACGGAGATCTATCTCGGGATCGTGCTCTGGCTCCATTCCGGGAGCGTCGGGGCTCAGGTAGGCCTGCTCGAGGTGCTGCTTGGCGCGTACGCGATAGGCCTGAGCCGAGCTTGGCAGCTGCTGGGCGCGCCGCGATCAGGCTTGCTCTCCTACTTCCTGGATATGCTCGAGCGGCGCCGGCCGCCCGCCCCGAAGCCTTAGTAGATGTACGGCCAGTGCCGGTTGCGCTTGAAGACGACCTTGCAGCCGTCGCAGCGAAACACGATCTGAACGTGCCGCCGGCCGATGGCCTGCGCGTCGCGGCCGCAGACCGGGCAGGAGGCCGTCTCCTCCATGTACATCGCGGGTATGGGGTCAACCTTGATCTCTAGACGCCTTCTTTTCTTTGACATTTACCTCTTTGTTGCCTTTCCCTTAAACCGGGCTTGTAGTCAGACGTCGAGCTGGGTCACGTCCAGGTTCTTCAGGTCTTCCGGGGGTTCCACGCCCGCGTTCTGAAGCCGCTTCAGGAGCGCGAGGATGTAGCGAACGCCCGCGAGATTCACGTGGTGCTCTCGCGTCAGGGTTTGAATCGCCTGCAGCTTCATCACATCTCGGCGGGAATAGCGCCTGCGATTTGTAACGGTGCGTTTGGGTGAAATCATGCTCAAGTGCTCGTACATCATCAGCGTCCGCGGATGCACCTCCAGGATCTCCGAGGCCACGCTCAAGGTGAAGATGGGCTTGTCGAGCTCGGAGTCGTGATTGTCGGCGGACGAAGTCGCGAATGTATCGCGGGACTTGACCTTCATCTCTTTCTGTGGTGGGCGGGTTGTTTGGTTTAAGCGATTGTGGGCCTAACTTTGGGTGACAGGATCGATGGCAGGTTCGATGCAATTCTGCGGGGCGTTAATGGGGCAGGCAAAGTATTTTTGTTAAGGAGTGCGGTCATATCGCCTAACGCGGGGCCGCCTGGCAGCCTTTTGTAGCCTCCAGGCGTATCTGGAGCCTGGCAAGGTTCCGTCTCCGAGCCACCCATATAGTTAGCGGCCGTGCACGCGCTGCTGAGCCTGCTCCTGGTCAGCCTCTCTGTCGGCCTGAGTAACTTTGCGGGCGCGATCGGGATCGGCCTGAGCGGGATCAACGTCCGGACCCGCGTCCGTGTGGGCATCGCGTTCGGCTTCTTCGAGGCCCTGATGCCGGTCATCGGCCTCCTGCTCGGCGAGGCGGTCGCCGGGTTCTTCGGCCACTACGGGAAGTACGTCGGTGCGGTCCTGCTCGTCCTGACTGGCGCCTACACGATCATCCAGGCGCGCGTGACGGCGGTCGAGCAGAAGGCGCGGATGCCGCGCAGCCTGCGTATGCAGAGCCTGTTGATCCTGGCCCTGGCGCTCAGCATCGACAACCTCGCGGTGGGGTTTGCCCTTGCCGTTTACCACATCGACATCGTCCTGGCCGGATTGACCTTTGGGGTGGTCAGCATCGTGATGTCGCTGCTCGGGCTCGAGCTCGGCCATCGCGTGGGCAAGCGCGTCGAGGCGTGGAGCGAGGAGATCGGGGGCGGAGTCCTGATCCTCGTCGGGGTGGCGATCGGGGTCGGGGTTCTAGGCTAAGCGCGTGACCGGGCAGCCTTCCCTCGAGCAGGTGCAATTGACCAGCGCCGGCCACGTGGCCACAGTCACGCTCAACCGGCCGGAGCAGCGCAACCCGCTTTCCGCCACCATGCTGCGCGACCTCGCCTCGGCGCTTCGCTGGTGCAAGGACGACAACGACGTGCGTGTCGTCGTGCTCACGGGTGCGGGCCGGGTTTTCTGCGCGGGCGCGGACCTGTCGAGCTTCGACGGCGACGCATCCGCCATCGACAAGTTCCGCAGCCGCGACCTGTTCGTCGACCTGTTCGTCCTGATGGCCGAGCTCGGCAAACCAATCGTCGGTCGCATCAACGGGCACGCGCTCGCAGGCGGCTTTGGCCTCGCCTGCTCGTGCGACATGCTCGTCGCCGTCGACAGCGCGGCCTTTGGCACGCCCGAGATCAACGTCGGGATCTGGCCGATGATGATCCAGGCCATCCTGTCGCGAAACGTTCCGCGCAAGGTACTGCTCGAGATGGAGATGCTCGGCGACCGCTGGACCGCGGCGCAGCTGCAGTCGCTCGGAATCGTCAACCGCGTGGTGCCGCAGGCGCAGCTCGACTCGACCGTCGACGAGATCGCCGAGCATCTCGCAAAGAAGTCTCCAGTCGCCATGCGCCTTGGCCGCGATTCGTTCTACCGCCAGCAGGACATGGACTTTCGCGCAGCGATGCACTACCTCCACGGTCAGTTCCTCCTCGTATCGCAGACCGAGGACTCGCGTGAGGGGATCAAGGCGTTTTTCGAGAAACGCGAACCCGAGTTCAAGGGGCGGTAGTTGACTGGACGGTCGCGCGAGCTTCGCGATAAGGCGCGCAAGGGTGGCACGCGATACCTGCCCAAGCTTCGCGAGCAAAACAAGCTCACCGCGCGAGAGCGGCTCGACCTGCTGCTCGACCCCGGGTCCTTCATCGAGGACGGGCTGTTCGCCAACGCACTGGCCGAAGACCTGCCGGCGGACGGAGTCGTCACGGGTCTCGGCGCTGTCGAGGGCCGCCAGGTCGCCGTCATGGCCAACGACCCAACGGTCAAGGCGGGCAGCTGGGGGGCGAGGACGGTCGAGAAGATCGTGCGCATCCAGGAAACGGCGCAGCGGATTCGCGTCCCGCTGTTCTACCTGGTCGACTCCGCGGGCGCCCGCATCAC
>DATKFA010000270.1:0-10893 GCA_035511715.1 Candidatus Acidiferrum sp.
GAGGGCAACTACGGGCCGAAAGAGGGAGAGCTCCTTCCTTTTCACAAGGGATTCGCGCATTTCGCGATCAAAGCCGGCGTTCCCGTGGTGCCGGTCGCGCTGTCGGGTACCAAGGACCTGTGGTTGCGCAAGCGGATAAGGGTTGTGATCGGCCCGGCGCTGCCGACGCGCGGTGCGGATCCGGCGGCCCTGACCGAGCTGGCGTTTCAGAAGGTGTCCGCGATGCTCCCGCCTTACGTGGAGCTGCCTGGACGAAAGCTGCTGAGAAAGCAGCTGACCCACCTGTTCTGATGGCGCTGTCCCGAGTCCTGAGCCCAACCATGGTCGGCCGCGAGGCCGAGCTGTCGACGCTCGAGGACGCTCTGCTCTCCGCGCTGCGGGGCGACGGCGGCGTCGTCATCGTGGGCGGCGAGGCGGGGATGGGGAAGACCCGCCTGGTCAACTCGCTGGCTTCGACCGCACGGCGACTTGGCGCGGTCGTCATCGCGGGTGGCTGCAGCGAGGCCGAGCTCTCCTTGCCTTACCTGCCGTTCCTGGAGGCAATCGGCAACTACGTCGCGAACACGAACCCGGCGGCGCTGCGCGACCGCCTTGGGCCGGCGGCCGACGAGCTCGCGCAGCTGTTTCCGCAGCTCGGTCGCGCAGCCGCATCGGCTGGGGACGCTGCGTCGGCCAAGATGCGGCTGTTCGAGTCGATCCTGATGCTGCTCGGCGATGCAGCGACCAGCCGGGCGCTTCTCTTGATCCTCGAAGACCTCCAGTGGGCGGATCCGGCGACGCGCGAGCTGCTCGATTACTCCACCCGGCGCCTGCGGTCGACGAACGTCCTGATCGTCGCGACCTATCGCACCGACGAGATGCACCGCAAGCACGCGCTCCTCCCGACCATCCAGGGCTGGCGCCGCAGCGGCCAGGTCGCGATGGTCGATCTGCATCCCCTGACCGCGCACCAGGTAGCGGAGATGGTGTGCGGAATCTTTGACGAGCGCGAGATCAGTGAGGAGTTCCGCGACTTCATCAGCGAGCGCAGCGAAGGCAACCCGTTTGTGATGGAGGAGATGCTCCGCGACGCGCTCGACCGGGGCGACATCTTTCGCACCGATACCGGGTGGGACCGCAAGACGCTGGCCGAGTTCCGCATCCCTCCGACCGTGCGCGACACCATCCTGCAGCGCCTGGAACGACTGAGCCCGGAGCACATCACGGTGCTCGCAGCCGCGTCGGTCATGGGCCGCTCGTTCGAAGTCGTCTCCCTCGCGGAGGTCGCGCGGGTGGATGAAGCGGTTGCGCTCGCGGCGCTTGAAGCAAGCGTGACGGCCCAGCTGATCGAACAGGAAGACAGGCTGTCTGGCCGCTATCGATTCCGGCACGCGCTCATGCGGGAGGCTGTCTATGAGGATCTCGTCGTCCCGCGCCGGCAGCAGCTGCACTCGCGCACGGCCGACGTACTCAAAGCGCGCGGTGGCGGAGCGCCGGTCGATCTGGCCAACCACCTCTTCATGGCCGGACGGGACCACGATGCCGTGGCGATGTGCATCGCGGCGGCGGACGACGCATTGAGCGCTCGCGCGTACCGCGACGCAGGCGAGCTGCTGGAGCGGGCTGCGCCTTACACCGGCGATGGCGTTGAGCGCGCTCGGCTGCTGTGTCGCGCGGCCGAGGCGTACCACCTGAACAACGAGTCGCAGACCGCGCGGCGAATGCTCGAGCAGTCGATTCCAGAGCTGGAGAAGGCAGGCTTCATGGTCGAAGCCGCCAGCTACCGGATGACGCTCGGTCGCTGCTGGTGGGAGCTGCTGCGGACCGACCTCGCGCAGGAGCAGTTCGAGAAGGCACGTGCGGTGCTCGAGCCCGAGGGGCCGAGCGAGGCGCTTGCAAACGCATACATCCGCCTGTCGAGCATCGCTTCGTTCAACGAAGACCGCCCAACGGGGCTGCGTTACGCAATGCGGGCTGCCGAGATCGCCGACGAGGTGGGAGCCGAGCTTCCGAGGGCGTGGTCTCGCAACTTCATGGGCATCGCCGAGGTGGGGTTGGGCCGCGTCGATGAAGGCTTCAGGCACCTGGACGAAAGCTATCGTGGTGCCGTTGCCGGCCACCATGGATTCCAGGTTGGCAACGCCGTCTACAACGGCGCGTGGACGGCCGTACACCTTGGCCGGGGCGACCTTGTCGCGATCTGGTTCGAGCGCGTGCCGATGATGCTGCAGGACGGCAACGAGCCTTGGCCCCCATATATCCGAGCGCTTGTGACCCTCGAACGTGGTCAGGTGCTGGATGCGA
Organism: Candidatus Acidiferrum sp.; assembly: GCA_035511715.1. Lineage (GTDB taxonomy): Bacteria > Chloroflexota > Dormibacteria > Dormibacterales > Dormibacteraceae > 40CM-4-65-16. Next base: position 2,284 of record DATKFA010000270.1, read on the forward strand.
CCCAGTTCGCCCAGACCGCGATCCAGAGGTCGCTCGACTCCGGACATCAGAAGATGGAGCAGCGCTCGCGTGTGCTTCTCGCCCATGCGCTCGCCGAAGGCCTTCGCACTGACGAAGCGATAGCCTCCATGCCGACTGTGTCCAGCCGCGTCGACATTCAGGACACCATCTATGACTTGCGTCCGCGGGTCCGCGTTCTTCTCGCGGCCGGAGAGCTGGCGGGAGCGGATGAGGTTGCGAAGCTGACCTCGCCCCTTGCCTGCCACGCGGGATCGCCCGTAGACGGCGTCGCCGAAGGAACCAGGGACGCGACCTGGTTACGGTCTTTCATCGACCAGATCGTGTGGGCTGGTGAGGTGACCGCGAATCCAAGGATAAAGGTCGCGCGTGGCCGCCTTGCCCTTTACGAGGGACGCATCGATGATGCTCTCGAACAGCTGCGCAAGGCGGTCGACGGCCTGGACAGCGGCGGGTTCAAGCTCGACTCATGGCACGCCGGTCGCGCGCTCGCCGAGGCCGAGCACCTGTCCGGGGACTCGGCGGCCGCGACCCAGCGACTGGAGATGATTGTCAGAACCGCAGATGGAGCGGGGGCGCACCTAGCTGCGCGGCTGGCCCGCGATACGGCCGAAAGGCTGGGCTTGAGCGTGAGCGCCGCGCCTGCAGCGCCGGAGGTGGCGGCCTCGCCTCGCGTTCCAACCGGTGAGCGGATGGTGTCTGTCATGTTCGCGGACGTACGCGGGTACACCGAGCTCACGGGTGCGACCGCGCCCTCGGACCTGGCCGAGCGCATCGCCTCACTGCAGCGCTGGGCCAAACAGGAGGTCGAGCGCCGGCACGGGATCATCGACAAGTTCGCGGGTGACGCGATCATGGCGACCTTCAACATCGCAGGCCAGAGCGTGGACCACGCATCACAAGCGCTGCGGGCCGCGATGTCGATCATCGACAAGGCGGCCCTGGCCGGCCTCCCCGTCGGCGCCGGGGTGGCCGTCGGGCCCGCCGTCGTCGGCACCATGGCGGAGTCGGCCAACCTGAGCGTGCTCGGCGAGGTGACGAACCTGGCCTCGCGCCTCCAGGCGGAGGCGGAGGCGGGGGAGGTTCTGGTGGCGGACGAGGTTTTCCGGCGCACCAGGGAGTGGCTCGAGAGCCAGAGGATCCCCGCCGAGCCTGTGGAGCTTCGGCTGAAGGGATTCGGCAAGCCTGTCGTCGCCTACCGCGTCAGGTCGGAGGTCGCGGCCGCCGCCCCCGCCTGACCCACCCGGATCGTCCGGACGAACCGCTCTTTCGGAGCGCCAAAACCCTCAGATCGTCCGGACGAACTGCAATGTCGCCGCCGGGTTTCAGTACCCGGGCGTACGGCTACGGAAGGTTGCCGGCCGTGTGGTAAGGTGCTCGTCTCCCAAAACCTGAGCGCGTCCTCCCAACGTCATCGCTCCGAGCTCAGGCCTGACACCGCCCCAGGGGTAGGGCGAGTCCAAGGAAAGGAGCGGAAGACTGGGGTTGTTGCCACTGCTTCGGGCAGTGCTCGTTTGGGTCGTGATTCTCGTGATCGTGGTCCTACCACGGTTGAGCCCGCCCCAGCAGCACTCGGTCGCGATCGCGGTCACGCAGCTGACCGCCTTCGACCGAAGCTCGGTCGTGCAGCAGACGCGCACGGCGCGCGTTCAGGCGGCCCAGATGGCGCAGGTCCAGTCCTGGTCGCAGGAGCTGAAGCAGGGCCTGGCGGACTACCAGGCCAAGCAGGAGGCCGCCGCCGCCGCCCAGGCGCAGGCCGCCGCCATCGCCGCCCGCAGCAACCACGCGGCGCCGCCGCCGGACATCGCCAAGGACATCATCGACGCCTTCAGCCCGCTAGGGCCGGCCGCGGTGCAGTGGGCGATGAACGTCGCCTACTGTGAGTCGCGCTACCACCCGAACTCGGTCAACTCGTCCAGCGGGGCATCGGGGCTCTTCCAGTTCCTTCCCAGCACCTGGGCTTTCACGCCCTACGCCAGCCACTCGCCCTTCGATCCGCAGTACAACGCGCTCGCGGCTGCCTGGCTCTACGCCCGCGACGGGCCGAGCCAGTGGGTCTGCCAGGGCTAGACCCCTCCGGCGCTTCGCGCCGCTTGTCTTCCGCTTGCGGGGAAGTACCCGGCGAAGCCGGGGGATGGGGCCCCTCCGGCGCTTCGCGCCGCTTGTCTTCCCCGCTTGCGGGGAAGTACCCGGCGAAGCCGGGGGCTAGGCCCCTCCGGCGCTTCGCGCCACCTCCCCATGAATGGGGAGGATTGCTACTCGTATTCGACGAACAGCTCGAAGATCGGCTGCGGGTCGCGCCCGCCCTTCAGCACCATCGGTTGATAGTCCGTGACGCGCACGCCGTTGGGCAGCCTGGCCCTGGTCGTCTCTGACATGAGGACACGCGCCGGCCGCACCTTCGACAGGTAGGCGCTGTTGTTGACCGGCACACCGATCAGCGTGAACTCCATCCGGTCGTCCGAGCCGACGTGCCCTGCCACGACCTCGCCCGTGTCGAGCCCCATGCCGACCGAGATCGTCGGCTTGCCGTCGCTCATCTGCTCGCGGTTGAAGTGCGCGACCTCCTCGACCATGGCCAGCGCCGCCTGCAGAGCGCGCTCGGCGTGGTCGTGCATCGGGTTCGGCGCCCCGAACACGACCAGCATCCCGTCGCCCTGGAACTTGTCGATGTTGCCGCCGTGTTCGAGGACGACGCGGATCATCCGCTGGAAGTACTCGTTGAGGAAGCCCACGAGCTCCTCTGCTTCCATGCTCTGGGAAAGCGTCGAGAAGCCGGCGATGTCCGAGTTGAGCATCGTCACCTGGCGCCGCTCGCCCGGCAGGAAGCGAAGGGTCTTGCCCGAGCGGGTCAGCACGTAGTCGGTGACCTGCTTGTTGACGTGTGCCTCGAACACCTGGCGCAAGAACTCCGAGCGCTCGTACTGGCGAGCGTTGTCGATGGCGATCGCGGCCAGGTCAGAGATGGCCTGGAGAAACTCCTTGTCCGTCTCCTCGAAGATCGAGGCGCGGAAGGGGTTGTCGACGTAGACGGCGCCGATCACATTGCCCTTGGTGACCAGAGGCACGGCGATGATCGATCGCAGGTTCTGGAGGATCACCGACTGCTGGCCCTTGAACCGGTCGTCCAGGCTGGCGTCGGTCGAGACGACCGCCTGGCCCGTCTTGACGACCTGCTCGATGACCGTTCTCGAGCCGAGGAACTGGCGCGCTTTCTCCGGGTCGGCCTCGCCGCGGGCCATCTGCACCGACAGGGTGCCGTCGACCGGGTCGACCAGCACGATGAAGCCGCGAGCCGCCTTCATGAGGGTGATAACCCGGTCCATCACCTTCTCGAGCACGACGTCGAGGTCGAGCGATGAGCTGAGGTCCCGGGCCAGCTCGTAGAGCAGCCGATCGCGCATGCCTAGATCGATCTCGTGAGCCAAAGCCACGGGGAGCATAACGGTCCAATGGGGCATTTCCAGCCACCGTTAAACTCGAATCCCCGTGGTCATGGAGTCCGAGCAGGCGAGCATCGACGCCCTGCTCGCCAACCTCAATCCGCCCCAGCAGGAAGCCGTCACGCACGGCGACGGACCGCTCCTGATCTTCGCCGGCGCAGGCAGCGGAAAGACGCGTGTTCTGACCGCGCGGATCGGCTATTTGATCGCGTCTCGGCGGGTCTGGCCGGACCGCCTGCTCGCGGTGACGTTCACCAACAAAGCCGCCCGCGAGATGCGCTCGCGGGTGGAGTCGCTCGTCGGCGAACAGGCCAAGAGGATGTGGGTCGGCACCTTCCATGCGAGCGCGGTGCGCATTCTCCGGCGCGAGGCGTCCCGGCTGGGCATCACCCCCAGCTTTGTCATCTTCGACGAGGACGACACTCGCGCCGCTCTCAAGCGCGTCCTGGATGAGCTGCGGCTCGACCCCAAGCGCTACCCGATCCCCGCCCTCAGCCAGGCCATCTCGCAGGCGAAGAGCGAGCTCAAGCGCCCCAACGACATACCCAACCGCAGCTACGGGGACGAGATCCTCCGCCGCGTCTACGACTCGTACGAGGAGGTCCTGCGGCGCTCGGGAGGTCTCGACTTCGACGACCTGATCATGAAGCTGGTCGAGCTGTACAGCACCGACGCCGAGGTTCTGGCCAGGTGGCGCGACCGCTTCCGCCACGTGCTCGTCGACGAGTACCAGGACACCAACCGCGCCCAGTACACGCTCGTCAACCTGCTTGCAGCCGAGCACCGCAACGTCGCAGTCGTGGGCGACGACGACCAGTCCATCTACCGCTTCCGCGGCGCGGACATCCGAAACATCCTCGATTTCCGCAAGGACTATCCCGACGCGCACGTGGTGCACCTCGAGCAGAACTACCGCTCGAGCCAGGCCATCCTCGACGTCGCCTACAGCGTCATCCGCAGCAACCCCGAGCGCGCGGAGAAGCGGCTGTGGACCCAGCGGGCGGGGGGCGAGAAGGTCATCGCGACGCAGGCGTACAACGAGGTCGAAGAGGCGGAGTTCGTCGCCGACGAGATCGAGCGCCTGCGCAAAATCGAGAGCCGCGGCTACTCCGACTTCGCGGTGCTGTACCGGACCAACGCCCAGTCGCGTGCGTTCGAGGACGTGCTCGCGCGGCGGCGAATCCCGTACCGATTGGTCGGCGGGATCCGGTTCTGGGAACGGCGCGAGGTCAAAGACCTGGTCGCCTACCTTCGGTTCTGCTTCAACCCGCAGGACGCCTTGAGCTTCGCGCGCATCGTCTCCGTGCCCTCGCGCAAGATCGGCACCGTCACCATCGAGGCGATCAACTCTTTCGCGCGAGAGGGTGACGCCGACATCATCTCTTTGCTCGCCGATCCCACGCGAATTCCCGGTGTGCCGAAGACCGCGCTGGCTCCGCTGCTCGGCTTTCGCGCGCAGGTCGAGTCGGTCCGGGCCACGATGGGCGTGCTTCGGCCGAGCGAGCTGATCGACCAGGTCATCGAGGTCATGGATCTGCGCCGGCACTACCTCGACGGCACGCCCCAGGGCGAGGCGCGGATCGAAAACCTGAACGAGCTCCGCGGCCTCGCCGAGAGCTTCGACGACCGTGACCCGGCGCAGGGCCTCGAAGACTTTCTTGCCGAGGTGGCCCTGGTTTCGGACGTCGACGCTTACGACGAGAACGGTGAGGGCGCGACCCTGATCACCCTTCACATGGTCAAGGGCCTGGAGTTCCCTGTCGTCTTCATGGTCGGCATGGAGGAGGGGCTGCTGCCGCACCAGCGGGCGCTCGACGAGCGCGACGAGAATCCGTCCGCGGTTGGGGCCACGACCGAGATGGCCGAGGAGCGCCGCCTCTGTTACGTGGGCATGACCCGCGCGAAGGATCGGCTCTATCTGAGCTGCGCTTTCCGCCGCCACCTCTACGGGCGGTCCCAGCCGGCGTTCCCCAGTCGCTTTCTGAGCGACGTCCCGCAGGCTCTGCTGGCGGCCCCCCGAGGGAGCGCTCCCGTCGCCCCGCCGCGCCAGGGCTACAAGGAGCGATACATCGAGCGTCAGATCGAGGCTGCCCCCGCCGCGCCGCCGGTGCAGCGATTCTCGAGCGGTGACCGGGTGACGCACCCCGCGTTTGGCGCCGGCGTCGTCGTGAAGAGCACGCTGACCCGCACCGACGAGGAGCTTCTGATCAAGTTCGACAAGGTCGGGCTGAAGATCCTGAGCGGCATGTTGGCGCCGCTGACCAAGTGACCAAGCGCAAGCAATCAGGAGGCGGGGCGCGCCTCGGCGCGCCGTCCGTGCCGCGCTCAGCGCGTCGGAGGGTCGATCCCGCGGTGCGCGTTGAGGAACTGCGCGAGCTCATCCGCCGCCACGAGCACTCGTACTACGTGCTCGACCGGCCTGAGGTTTCGGACGCCGAGTACGACGCTCTTTTCCTCGAGCTTCGCCGCATCGAGGAGGAGCGGCCGGACCTGCTCACGCCGGACTCACCGACACAGCGCGTGGGCGGCGAGGCCTCGGACCAGTTCGCCAAGGTGCGCCATCGCTCGCGCATGCTGAGCCTGCAGAACGCGTTCGACGAAGCCGAGATCCGCGCATTCGACAAACGCGTTCGCGCTGCGGTCGGCGACGAGGTCGTGTACTGCGGTGAGCTGAAGATCGACGGGCTCGCGATCAGCCTCGCTTACTCGAAGGGAAGGCTCCAGCGGGCGGCCACGCGGGGTGACGGCACGACCGGTGAGGACGTGACCGCGAACGTGCGGACGATTCGCAGCGTGCCTCTCGCCGTCACGCCGGCGAAGGGACTGCCCGAGCTCTTTGAGGTCCGCGGCGAGGTCTACTTCCCGATCGCGGGCTTCGAGAAGCTCAACCGGGAGATGGAGGCGGCCGGCAGGCCGCGCTTCGTCAACCCGCGCAACACCGCTGCGGGGAGCGTGCGCCAGATCGACCCCAACGTGACGGCCGGCCGCGACCTGCAGACCTTCATGTACACGCTCGACCCCGCCGGTGCCACAAAGGCGCAGTGGGAGGTGCTCAACACCCTGGAGGGCATGGGCTTTCGTGTCAACAAGAACCGCCGGCGTTTGCACTCGATCGACGACGTGATCGAGTACCACGCCGAGTGGCAGCGCAGACGGCACGAGCTGGAGTACGAGATCGACGGCATCGTCGTGAAGGTGGACGGCTTCGGTCAGCAGATCGAGCTCGGCTTTGTCGCGCACTCAGCACGCTGGGCGATTGCGTTCAAGTACGCGCCGGAGCAGGCCGAGACCGAGGTCGAGGACATCGCCTGCTACGTCGGCCGCACCGGCGTGCTGACGCCGGTCGCGCACGTCAAGCCCGTCATGGTCGGCGGCGTGACGATTCGCAACGTGACGATGCACAACGAGGCCCAGGTCAACGAGAAGGGCGTGTACGCCGGCGCGAAGGTGATGATCCACCGGGCGGGCGACGTCATCCCCGAGATCGTCAGCGTCAAGGACCCGAAGCCAGGCTGGAAGATGCCCGCGAAGTGCCCGGTGTGTGGGGGAGATGTCGTGCGCGAGGAGCCGTACATCGCGCACCGATGCATCAATCCGTTCTGTGGCGCGCAGCGCCTCGAGCGACTTCGCCACTTCGCCGCCACCATGGACATCGAGGGCCTCGGTTACGCGACCCTGACCCAGGTCATCGACCGCGGCGCTGTCGAAGACCCGAGCGACCTTTACCACCTGAGCAAGGACCAGGTGAAAGAGCTCGAGGGTTTCGCCGAGAAGTCGGCGCAGAACCTGGTCGACCGCATAGCCGCGAGTCGACGCGTTGAGCTGTGGCGATTCCTGTGCGCTCTCGGCATCCCCGAGGTCGGCGACGCGACGGCGCGCATGCTGGCCGGCGACTTCGGCACGGTTGAGAACCTGGCTGCGGCAACTGAAGAGCAGCTCCGCGGAGTGGAGGGCATCGGGCCCAACATGGCGGCCGAGGTGCACCGCTACTTCCAGGGCCACGGCGCCGAGCTCGTGCAGAAGCTGCTGGCGGCCGGGGTGGAGCCGCTGCCCGTGGAGGCCGCCGGAGACGGGCCGTTCACGGGCAAGACGTTCGTGTTCACGGGGACGATGGAGTCGATCAGCCGGCCCGATGCGGAGGCGCTGGTGCGCAAGCTCGGGGGAAAGGCCGCCGGGAGCGTCAGCGCGAAGACCGATTACGTCGTCGCCGGGCCGGGAGCGGGCTCGAAGCTCGAGAAGGCGCAGAAGTTGAAGCTGAACATCCTCGACGAAGACCAGTTCAAGGCTCTCCTCCCGAAGTGACACGGAGGAGCTGGGCCTGGAGCCTGGTCGTGATCGGGCTCGCGCTCATGGTCGCGGGCTGGATCGTGATGAGCTTCCTCACCGAGCCCTCGGCGGTGGGCCGGATGCGGACCGCGCTGATCACCATCGGCGCGGGGTCGATCGCGGTCGGCGCGATCGGCGGCGTGGCTGGCGTCTGGATGCTGATCGGCCGCCGAACCTAATCTTTTCGCTATGCCGCTGTCGAAGGACGATGTCCGCCACGTGGCCGTGCTCGCGCGCCTTGGCCTCGAGCCAGGTGACGAGGATTACTACGCCGAGCAGCTGAGCGGCATCCTCGGCCACATCGAGCGGCTGCAGCAGCTCGACACCGAGGACATACCTCCGACCGCGCAGGTGGTTGAGATCTCCGCGCGCCTGCGCGACGACGAACCGCGACCCTGCCTCACGCAGGAGGAGGCGCTGGCCAACGCGCCGCACGCGGTCGACGGTTTCTTCCGCGTGCCGTCGATCCAGGAAGAGACGTGATGTCCGACGACCTCACGCAGCTGACGATCAAGGAGGCTTCACGCCTCCTTCGCCTTGGCTCGATCTCATCGGCGGACCTCGTGACGGCGCACGTGCAGCGGATCGAGCGCGTCGACCCCAAGGTCAAGGCCTTCCTTCGCTTCACGCCCGAGGTGTGGGAGCGGCAGGCGAACGAAGCCGACCGCAGGATCCGCGAAGGCACCGCGCCGCCGCTGGCCGGCATTCCGCTGGCCGTGAAGGACGTGCTGTGCGTGCGAGGCGTCGAGACGACCGCGGGATCGAAGATCCTGGGCGGATTCAAGCCGCCGTACACCGCCACCGCGGTCCAACGGCTTTTCGA
>DATKFA010000271.1:0-4657 GCA_035511715.1 Candidatus Acidiferrum sp.
GCGCCCCAGGCCAACCCGAAAGTCGCGAACGAGCTGCTGCTGAAGCTCCTGGCTTAGACCGCGAGCGCCGGCGGTCGCGGGTATCAGTGCGACTTCAAAGCCGCGAGCGCCGGCAGTCGCGGGTTCAGGCGGCGGGACGCCTGGAAAGCCAGGTGCTCAGGAGGTACAGCGCGACCCCGCCGAGGTACGCGAGGAGCCCCAGCACGACGAGGACCCCCGCAATGCCGTCGGGCGCCACGGGCGTGAAGACGATGGACAGGATCGACACGCCGAGCGCGATGGCGGCCCAACCCTGCAGGTGCGAGACGCGAGGCGTCACGTGCACCAGCGGCCAGAGCATGCGCTGCCGCCACCAGGCCGGGAACATACCCCTCCTCACGAGGTAGAGCCCAGCCCCGACCAGGAGGGCGCCGCCAACAAAGGCGATGCCCTCCACCACGTACCCCACGAGATCGGGATTGTAGCCTTGACCGGTGCTCCCACCCGACCTGCACGTGCATACCGAATGGTCGTGGGACGCGCCGCGCGGCGACATGGAGCGCAGCTGCGCGCGTGCCCTCGAGATCGGCCTGCCCGCGATCGCGTTCACTGAGCACGCCGACTGGGCGCTGGTGCACCAGGGCCAACACCCGGTCGACATCGAGGGCTACCTCGACGCCGTCGATCGGTGCCGGGCAAGATTTCCGGGCCTGCGCATCCTCACCGGCGTCGAGCTTGGTGAGCCGCACTGGTTTCCGAAGGAGACGGAGGCGATCCTCGCGGCGGGGCCGATCGACCAGGTTCTCGGCTCGGTCCATTCGATCCACCTCGGCGGCGGCACACTCGACGCGAGCCAGTTCCGCAGCCGCGAGGGGATCGACTTTCCGGCGGCGGTGGGCGAGTACTTCCGTGAGGTCCTGTTGCTGGTCGAGTCGGGGCAACCCTTCGAGGTGCTCGCTCACCTCGATTACCCGAAGCGCTACTGGCGGGACGGCGCCGCGCCCTATCGCGAGAAGGACTATGAGGTCGAGATCCGCGCGATCCTCAAAGCCGCTGCGCGCACCGGCCGTGTCCTCGAGGTCAACACGACGCGCGGCCAAACCTTGTGCCCCGACCTGACGGTGGTGCGGTGGTGGCGCGAGCTCGGCGGGCAGGCCGTGCAGTACGGGAGCGACGCGCACCAGCCGGACAAGGTCGCCGAGGGTTTCAAGCTCGCGACGCAGATGGTCGAGTCGGCCGGGTTCAAGCCCGCGAAGGATCCGGTATCGCTGTGGCGCCGCTGATCCTGAGACCGACGTCGCCCGCGCACGGAGGCGCGGCCGTGGCGCGGGAAGACGGCAAGGTGTGGCTCGTCAACTACGCGCTCCCGGGCGAGGTGGTCGAGGCGGAGCCGCGCGGCCGCCAGGGCGGCGTCGCGGTCGCTCGGGCGACCAGGGTGATCGAGCCGTCACCGCACCGGGTCGACGCTCCTTGCCCGTACTTCGGCGAATGCGGCGGATGCCAGCTCCAGCACGCCGATTACGCCCACCAGCTCGCGCTGAAGCGTCAGGTGGTCGAGGAGGCGTGGGCGCGCGCCGGCCTGCGCCTGCCGCCGGATACAGCGGTGCTAGGCATGGATGACCCGTGGCGCTACCGCATCCGCGGCGAGTTCGAGGCCGTGAGCACGCCCGAGGGCTGGCGGTTCGGATTCCACCGGCTTCGCTCGCACTCTGTCTTGCCGATCGACTCGTGCCTCATCCACGACGAACGCATCGAGCGCGCGCTGCCGGCGTTTGCGTCCGCCGCCAACGAGCTGAACATCATTGGGCTGCAGAATCTCCTCCTGACCGTCGAGCCCGGCGGCAACGGCTTGCTCTGGAGGCTGCGCTTCCACGGGCCCGAGCCGAGGTGGCCGCGCGACGACTTCGCGGGCCGCGTGGCCGAGCTGCTGCCCGAGGTTACGTTGCTCGATGACTCGATGTCGCTCGAGTTCTCGGGTCTCACGTTTCGCGCGCGCAGCGACACCTTCGTGCAGACCAACTACCGGCAGATGCTCGTGCTCTACCGGACCGCGCTCGAGATGCTGGCCCCCAAGCCAGACGAAAACGTCCTCGACCTTTACGCCGGGATAGGAACGATCTCTGTTGCCGTTGCCCAGAACGGCTCGAGCGTGACCGCGGTCGAGGAGAACCCGCACGCCCTGCAGCTCGGCCGGCTGAACGCGCGTATCAACTCGGCGCGGGTCGAGTACCTGCCGGGAAAGGTTGAGGACGTCCTCAGGCAGGTGCGGCTGGGGCGCCATCAGGCCGTGGTCCTGGACCCGCCGCGCGCCGGCTGCGAGCCGGCCGCGCTCGCGGAGCTGATCCGGCTCGGACCGGCGCGCATCGTCTACGTCTCGTGTGAGCCCTCAACGCACGCGCGGGACCTTGTGGGCCTTGTTCGCGGCGGTTATCGGGTCAGGCGGGCGGCGATCGTGGACATGTTTCCGCAGACGTACCACATCGAATCAGTCGCGCTTCTCGAGCGGTCCTAGCTGCGTCGACTTGTCGCTTTGTCCGGCAAATCAGGCGTTTCAGAGGACGAAAAGCCCGGATGGTCCGGACCATCCGAAGATGTCGGTCTTAGGGCCGGTCCAGGCGGCGCACGAACTTCACGACCGACAGGCGCAGGCGGCCTGGGCCGAGCGAGCGGGCGACCATCGACAGGATCGGCTTCAGCAGCTGCATGTCGGGCCCAACGGGACGTAGGCGGGAACGGTTACGCCCGAATTCAACCTGCGCAGGATAAAGGAAGGCTCCCGGTTACGTACGCCCATGAACGAATTGGGCCAGGCGGCCAACTCCCTCTTCCAGAGCCCCCTCCGAGCTGGCGAGGCTGATCCGCACCGCCTCGGCCGCCTCGCGGCCGAAAGCGGTCCCGGGCGCCACGCTCACCCCTCGTTCGCGCAGCAGGGCGAACGCGAACTCGCGCGCCGGCAGCCCGCGAGGCGAGACGTCGGCCATGCAGTAGAACGCGCCGGTCGGCTCGGAGATGAAGAGCTCGGCCTCCTTGAGAATGTCGACCACCAGGTCGCGCCGGCGCCGGTACGCGCCCACCATCTCGGCGACCATCTCCTGCGGCCCGACCAGGGCAGCCTCGGCCGCGACCTGGGAGATGGTCGATACGCAGCTGGAGTTCGACTCCAGCACCTTGGTCGCGGTGTCGATCAGCTCCGCGTTGCCGACGAGGTAACCCAACCGCCATCCGGTCATCGAGTAGGTCTTGGAGAAGGTGAAGACTGTGGCTATCCGAGGATCCTCAGGGGCGATGCTCGCGGGGCTGGTCCATGAGCCGTCGAGGATGATCTGGTCGTAGCACTCGTCGCTCAGCAGCCAGAGGTTGTGGCTCTGTGCGATCTCGATCAGAGACGCGATCGTCGCCTTCGGGTACACGGCGCCGGTGGGGTTGTTCGGGCTGTTGACGACCAGCGCCTTCGTCCGCGACGTGATCCGCGACTCCAGCGCCTCGAGGTCGGGCTGGAATCCGGCTGACGGCGGGCACGGATAGAAGACCGCGCGGGCGCTGAGCCAGGGCGGCATCATGCGGTAGTTAGGCCAGCCGGGATCAGGCAGCAAGACCTCGTCGCCGGCCTCGACCACCGCCGCGAGCATCGCCGCGATCGCGCCGACGCCGCCTGGCGCACACGCCATCAGCTCAGGCGACGTCGCGATGCCGTTCACACGCGCGAGCTTGTCGACCAGCTTCTCGCGCAGCGAGATCATGCCCTGGGTGTGGGTGTAGAAGGTCATGTTGTCGTCGATCGCCTTCTTTCCCGCGTCCTTTATGTACTGGGGAGTGGGGAAGTTGGGCTGCCCCACGTCCAGCCGGATCGCCCCGGGTGTGCGGAGCGCCTCGTTGGAGATCTCGCGGATGCCGGAATGCGCCATCTCCGCGGGTCCGTCGGCGAGCGACGGCAGGGTTATGTGTGCCACACCGGCATTAATTAGACCCGTTTGGCGCCAAAAACGTCTGTCGAGGCGGTTGGTTTGAGACGTTTGGCGCCAAACGCGCCAAATTGAGCGCTCGGCCTGGGGCCGGGGACTTCGTGCTGAGAACCTAAACTATCGTCGGGGTCCGCCACACCCAATCCAAAGAATGCCGCACGCCCCAGAAACCTTCGTCCACCTGCACAACCACACCGAGTACTCGCTGCTCGACGGCGCCAGCCGCATCCCCGCGATGGTGGCCCGAGCGGCGGAGCTCGGGATGCCTGCGATCGGCCTCACCGACCACGGCGTCATGTACGGGGCGATCCACTTCTACAAGGCGTGCGTGCAGCACAAGATCAAACCGATCATCGGGTGCGAGGTCTACGTCGCGCCGCGATCGCGAATGTTGCGTGAGGGACGCGTCGATCGCGATCCCAACCACCTCACGCTGCTCGCCGCAAGCCATGAGGGCTACGTCAACCTCATGCGCCTGTGCACCGTCGGCCAGATGGAGGGGATGTACTACAAGCCCCGCATCGACAAGGAGATCCTGGCCGCCCACTCGAAGGGTTTGATCGCGCTCTCGGGCTGCCTCCAGGGCGAGATCGCCGGGCGGATCACCGAAAACGACCCGGACGGCGCCAAGGAGGCGGTCGCGACCTATCGCGACATCTTCGGCAAAGACCGGTTCCTGCTGGAGGTTCAGCGGCACGGCATCGACAAGCAGGACC
>DATKFA010000272.1:0-8725 GCA_035511715.1 Candidatus Acidiferrum sp.
GGCCGCCGACCGCCGTGTACTCCGTCATGAACAGCGTGCCGCCGGCCATCGCCCGACCCAGCGCGCCCATGAATCCGCCCTGCTGTCCGCCGACCGAGGTGCCGGTCTGCATCTGGATCGCCATCGACATCCAGGAAAGCTCGCCCGATTCGGCGAAGACCTTGTCGTTGGGCTGCATGTTGAGCTCGAGCACCGGCATCGTCGTGCCGACGATCTTTGAATCCATGGAGCGGTCTCCTTAGTGTCGGTGTTGCGGGTCCAGCATTCGCCGGCGGGATCCTTGCGGCGCCGGATTTCGCGAGCAATCGTCGCAGACTCCGACCACCAGCACCTCGGTGTGCACCGGCTTGAATCCATGTCCCTGCTCGAGGTGGTCTTCCAGCTCGCTGACGAGCTCCTCCTGGATGTGCATCACGCCGCCGCAGACCTGGCAGACGGCGTGGTGATGGTCACCCGAAGCCAGCTCGTAGTGCGTCGGCCCATCGCCGAGGTGCGCCGCGTAGAGCACACCCGATGCCGTGAGCGCTTCGAGCGCGCGGTAGACCGTGCTTCGCGGGAATTGAGGTTTCGACCGATGCAGCTCGGCGGTGATCTCCTCGGCGGTGCAGTGCCCGCCCAGCCGGACGATCGCGTTGTGGACCATGGTCCGCTGGGCGGTGCGCCGCATGCCAGGCGCCAGCGCGCCCGGCGCGCTCCTCATGTGATGACCTTCAGGTCGCGGTCGGCGTTGGTCAGCACGCGGCAGCCGCGCTCTTCGACGACGACGTCGTCCTCGATCCGCACGCCTCCGAACCCCTCGATGTAGATGCCCGGCTCGATCGTGAAGACCATGCCCGCCTCGAGCACGGTCGTCGAGCCGGGGTCGAGGCTCGGGTCTTCGTGCTCCTCGAGCCCGAGCCCGTGGCCCACGCGGTGGAAGAACTGGGGGCCGAAACCCGCGGCTTCGATGACCCGGCGCGCGGCCGCATCGACGTCGCCTGTCGTAACCCCGGCGCGAACCGCGGCGATCGCGGCTTGATTGGCGCGCAGCACCGCATCGTGGATCTCTCGATGCCTTGCGCTAGGCTCGCCGACCACCCCCATCCGGGTTGTGTCAGCGTCGTAGTTGTCGACGGCGGCACCGAAATCGAGGAGCACGAAGTCCCCAGCGGCCAGCCTGCGGCTCGACGGAGTGGCGTGCGGCATCGCGGAGTTGGGACCCGACTGCACGAGGCTCGAGAACGCGAGGGTCCCGCCCTGCTCGCCGATCGCCGAGCCGATCAACATCGCCACGTCCAGCTCCGACATCCCGGCGCGCATCTGGCTGAACACCTTCGCGCCGGCCGCATCGGTGATGACGGCAGCGCGTGCGAGCTTGGCGATCTCATCCTTGCGCTTGATGAGTCGCATTCGCCGAATCTCACGACCGACGTCGACCAGCTCGGTTGCACCCGTGCGTGTGGTGATCAACTCGGCGGCGTGAAGGGTGATGTGCTCCTTCTCGACGGCGATGTCGCTCACGCCGGCCAGCGCATGGCCAACCAGTGCATCAGGGTCTTCGCCATCGCGCCACCCGACAACGGTCACGTCGGATGCGTGATTGTTGGCCTTCTCGTGCTCGAGCTCGGGCACGACGAGCACCGCGTCACGCGGTCGCACCGCCAGCGCCATCAACCGCTCGTGCGGGTTGGCGAAAAAGCCCGTCAGGTAGGCGATGGAGACCGGGTTGGTGATGTACGCGGCGCCGAGGCTGCGTCCCGCCATCCACTGCCGCACGTCGGTGAGCGCGCTCGACGCTGCTATCGGAGCCTGAATCCGCCGATCCCCGTGGGCATCTTCGCTACTAGTTCGGCTCATCCGCGCGTTGCCGCTTGCGCTCCGGTCCTCGCGCACCTACGTGGTGCGCTCCGGTCCGGTGCTCGCGGCGCCTTCGGCTGAGCTCGATCTAGCGCAAATCTGCTCCACGGGGCCGGCGGATCCAGGCTCACTCAATCGCGGTGATGCGCACGCTGTAGCCGCCGCTGGGGGTCCGGATCTCGACCTCTTCGCCGACGCGGTGACCGATCAGCGCCTTGCCCAGCGCCGATTCGTAGCTGACGCGGCCGGCCTTCGGGTCGGCCTCGGCGGGACCGACGATGCGATAGGTCTCCTCGTCCGCGCCGTCCTCGGCGAAGCGAACCGTGCTGCCCATGCCGACGATGCCGCGTGGCGCCTTCTTTTCGATCAGAACATGGTTCTTGATGATGGCCTCGAGCTCACGGATGCGCGCCTCCATCATTCCCTGCTCGTTCTTGGCGGCGTGGTACTCGAAGTTCTCAGACAGGTCCCCGAGCTCGCGCGCGGCCTTGATCTTCGCCACGATCGAGGGCCGCTTGACCGTGGTCAGCTCGTGGTGCTCCTTCTCGACGGCCTCCAGGCCCTCCGGGGTTATGTGTACGTCCTCTGCCACTGACCCGAGTCTAAACCGAGATCAGTCGGGGCCCCGTCCGTATAGAGTTCGCGGGTCATGAGGAGGACGATCCTCACGGTCGGAATGCTGCTGATGGGGATGGGGCTCGTCGGCGGGGCCGCCGCCGCCCTTGTCCCTACCTCTCTTCTGCCCCTCGACCAGGAGGTCGGCACCCACACCTCGGCCGCCGGCGCGGTTCTCGGGATTGGGATGATGGCCGCGGCGGTCAACCCGGCGGCCAACATCGGCTGGGTCCGGGCGGGGATCCTCTACGGCTTCGTGGTGCTGGCCTTCGAAGGCGGCGCTTACCTCCTGTGGAGGGCGCCGTTCCACCTCGGCCCGGTCATCTTCGGGCTCGCCTTCAGCCTGCTGCTGATCGCCACGTATCCGCAACGCCGGAAGCTACTCCCGCCGGTGATCGGCACACGCTCGGAGCCTGCCGCGGCGCCGTCGGAGACGGAGCCGGAAAACACCCCGGCCTAAGAGGCCCGGCCGAAAGCCCTCGACGGATCTTCGGCGCCCATGCGGCCCATCTCCGGGCTCAGCTCCTGCGCTGCTCGTAGCCCCCGCGCAACCAGGGCGCGGGGACCCCAGCAGGTTTGCGCTCGCTCCGCTGCTCGTCGCTTCACCCGGATCTGGGCCACCTGGATCGCCGAATCTCTCGCCGAGGGTTTTCGGCCGCGCCTCTAGGCGGTCCTGATCGCGGCCGCGCTCGAGAGGCCGAGCTCTTCGACCGCGACCTCGCGCATCTTGAACTTCTGGATCTTGCCGGTCACGGTCATCGGGAACGCGTCCACGAACTTCCAGTGGCGCGGGATTTTGTTGGTCGCGATCTTGCCCTTGCACCACGCCGCAAGCTCGTCGCCTGTGATGGAAGCGCCTTCGCGGAGCTTGACCCAGGCCATGACCTCTTCGCCGTACTTCTCCGAGGGCACGCCGATGACCTGGACATCCGCGACGTCGGGGTGTCCGTAGAGGAACTCCTCGACCTCGCGCGGGTAGATGTTGTCGCCGCCGCGAATGATCATGTCCTTGATCCGGCCGACGATGTTGACGTAGCCGTCAGCATCCATGGTCGCGAGGTCGCCCGTATGCATCCAGCGCGCGGGGTCGATCGCCTGCCGGGTCGCATCGTCGTTGTTCCAGTAGCCGCGCATGACGATGTAGCCGCGGCTGCACAGCTCACCGGCGACGCCGCGCGGGACGACCGAGCCGGTGGCGGGGTCGACGATCTTGATCTCCACGTGCGGATGCACGCGTCCGACGGTGGACACCCGGCGCTCGAGCGGGTCGTCCGTCGTGCTCTGCGTCGACACGGGCGACGTCTCGGTCATGCCGTAGCAGATGGTCATCTCGGGGATGTGCATCGCCGTGGTCACCTTCTTCATGACCTCGACGGGGCACGGCGAGCCGGCCATGATTCCCGTGCGCAGCGAGCTGAAATCGAACTCCTTGAAACGAGGATGCTCGAGCTCGGCGATGAACATCGTCGGCACGCCGTACAGTGAGGTGCAGCGCTCCTGCTGCACCGTCTGCAGGGTCAGCACCGGATCGAACGCCTCGGCCGGCACGACCATGGTGGCGCCGTGCGTGGTGCACGCGAGGTTGCCGAGCACCATTCCGAAGCAGTGATAGAACGGCACGGGGATGCAGACGCGGTCCTTCTCGCTGTAGTGCAGGGTCTCGCCGATGAAAAAGCCATTGTTGAGGATGTTGTGGTGGGTGAGCGTCGCGCCCTTGGGGAAGCCGGTCGTGCCTGACGTGTACTGGATGTTGATGGGGTCGTCGAACTGGAGAGAGTCCTCGACATCGCGTAGCGCGTCCCGGCTGACCTTCGACGCGTCGCGCTTCAGCGCATCCCACCCATCCTCGAGGACCAGTGCTTCGCGAAGGCCTGGGGATTTGCCCTTGACCTCCGCCAGCATCGCCCGGTAGTCGGTCTGGCGAAAACCCGCGGCGAGGATCAGGAAGCTGATGCCGGACTGGTTCAGCGCGTACTCGAGCTCGTGCGTGCGGTACGCGGGATTGATGTTGACCAGGATCGCGCCCATGGCGGCTGTGGCGTACTGCACGATCACCCACTCGTATCGGTTGGGCGACCAGATGCCCACGCGGTCGCCTTTCGTCACGCCGCGGGCCATCAGCCCGCGAGCGATCTCTTCACACTGCTCAACAAGCTCTCGATAAGTGGCGCGGTAACCCTGGTGAGCCGATACAAGAGCCTCACGATCGTTCACTCGCTCGGCGGTCCGCCGCAGGTTCTGAAAGATCGGCTCGCCGACGAGTGGTTGCTTGCTTGCCCCATGGACGTAGCTCAGCCCGTTCATCTGCATAACCCCCTTGACATTGTCCACGGTTCGTCGCAGGCTGGAGGTAATTCGTTCTCCGTCGGGGTCCATCGACAGTTCACGCAAAGGTTGGCCTCCACAAGTAGGCAACGGCCGTAAAGCGGCGCAGAAACCAAAAGCGTGTCACCCGATGGTCTCCCGGTCGAGGCGGTGTCCGCTGCAGGCGCCGCCTCGTTTCTTGTCTAGCTGGGCGATCAGCGAGGCTCGGGGCAGTGACGTCCCGCGTCAGCGGACTGTTTTTATTCGGCTCACGAACACCGTGCCGAGAGCCAGAAACACGATCGCGCTCGAGAACACGACGCGGTAACCGCCATTGCCGTGTGGGCCGTTGAGCGCGTCGATGAGACCGCCGCCGAAGAAGGGAATGATCGCCTGCGGCAGCGTGAGGGCTATGTGAAAGATGCCCATGTCCTTGGCGGATTTGCTCTTGTCCGGGAGCGTGTCACAAGCCAGCGCCCAGTCCACGGCGTAGTAGAGGCCGTATCCAATCCCGTAGGCGACTCCCAGGATGAGGACGATAGGGATCGACTTCGGATAGAAGACGATGAAGACGATGGCTACCAGCGCCTGGGCCGCGCCCGAGATGTAGACGAACGGCTTTCGCGCGTGCAGGCGATCAGACAGCAGCCCACCAAAGAAACCGAAGGGCACGGCAGTCCCGACGGTGATGAGCAGCCAGGTCGGGGTGAAGGTGTCGGGATTCTGCGAGGGGTCGAGCACCACGTCGCGGAAAAAGTTGTGCAGGTTGTAGAGGACGGCGGTGATTCCGGCGGAGATCATCAGTCGGGTGAAGACCACCCAGGCGAAGTCTCCTTCGTGGAGCGGTCGCAGAAATTCCGCGACCGTCTGGCCAATTGGCCGCTTAGCAGGAATTTCGACGGGCGCCTGACCTTCTCCGCGTGAAGCCACGATGGTCGGAATCAATGTGACCAGGATCACCACGGCAAAGATCAGGTAGATGATGCGATTGGAGCCGAGCAGCACCGCCGCCCCATTTCCCCCCACAATGCCAAGCTGAGTCATCGTGGCCAGAAATCCGCTCGCTTTGCCGAATTGCTGGGCCGGTACGACGTCTGGAATGATGCCCGCATAAGCGGCGCCGGCTGCGTTGAAGAAGAACTGCACTATTACAACGCCGACGAGGATCTGAGGGTAGTTCCCTGCGGTCGCGAGAAGGGCAAGCCCCGGCATCGTCAGCAGAGTGCCAAGGACTATGATCGGCCGCCGCCTGCCAAAGCGGGTTTGCATCCGGTCGGACCAGGCACCGACCAAAGGCGGCACGATGAAGCTGAGGAAGCCGCCGACGCCGATGGCATAGCCGATGGCGGTGTTCTGCGAGCCCTTGGGCACCACCTGGTCGACCTGGCTCTGGACAATGTTGGTGGTGAGGGGAATCCACAGGAAGTTCATTCCGAACCAGAAGGCGCTGAGCGCGGTGTGGCGGAGGTTGCCGAAGTGCTGTTCGGCCGATGGGCCGGCCGGCGCCACGAGGGTCGCTGTCGCCACGGCGCAAGGCTACTGTTAATCAGCTAGTCGCGGAGCGCCGGCTGCGCTACTCTGTGGCGGCCCCCATGCCATCCCTACTTGCGCGGGCAAAAAGAGTTCTGGTCGATGTGCCGAGGCGCGGCAAGCTTGCTTATTGCCTGCTGCGCGACGAGCGGATTCCGGCCGCGCCCAAAGCCGTTCTCGGGGCGGCGCTCGCGCTCATCGTCAGCCCGATCGACTTCCCAGCCTGGATACCGGTGCTGGGCGAGCTCGACATGCTGGCGCTGGGCATCATCGCGGTCGACACGTTCATCGAGGCGTGCCCTGAGGAGATCCGGCGCGAACACGAGGCCGCCCTGCAGGCGAAGACGAGTGTGTGGGATCGCGATGTCCGCGATACTGTCGGTGCTGCCAGGCACGGGGTGGGGCGTTTGATCGATCGAGTCCGTTCGCGGGTCCGCCAGCGCGACGAGTTTGAATCCATGTCGGAGGTCGTGTGAAGTGCGGGTCTTGCTGACGAAAGATGTCGAGAACATCGGCCGCGCCGGTGACGTGAAAGAGGTCGCCGACGGTTATGGTCGCAACTTCCTGCTGCCGCGAAAGCTTGCGGTCGCCGCGGGCAGGGGCGCGGAGGCGGAGGCCAAGCGCCTTCGCGACGTCGCGGTAAGGCGCGAGACGAAGGAGCGCAGCGAAGCGCAGGCGGTCGCGGACGAGATCGACAACAAGACCGTGGTCGTGCGCTTGAAGATCGGGGCGGAGGAAAAGGCCTTCGGTTCGATCACCAACCAGGACATCGCGGCGGCGATGAAGGCGCAGCATCGGGTCGAGATCGACCGACACAAGATCGACCTCAAAGAACCCATCAAGACGCTCGGTGAGCACCAGGTCGCGCTCAAGTTGCATCGTGACGTGAGCGCTCACGTCAACGTGATCGTCACCCAGGACCGCTAGCAGAGTCCGGCAATGGCGACCACGCTTCCCCTCGCCGCAGGGCGGATACCACCGCACGACCTCGATGCCGAGATTTCGATCCTTGGCTCGATTCTTCTGGACCCGTTGTCCATCGCCAAGGTGCTGCAGTTCCTCCATCCCGAAGACTTCTACCGCGAGAACAACGGCCAGATCTACCGCGCGGCGCTCGACCTGTTCGCGGCCGGTGAGCCGATCGACAACGTCACGCTCGCGGCGCAGCTGCAGACGATGGGTCTGCTCGAGCGCGTCGGCGGTCGGGCGCAGCTCGCGTCGATGCAGAGCATCGTTCCGACGGCCGCGAACATCGAGTACTACGGCCGGATCGTCAAGGAGAAGGCGTACAAGCGCCGGTTGATCTCGGCCGGCGGAAACATCGCTGGGTTTGGCTACGACGATTCGATCGAGGCCGAGGACGCGATCAACCAGGCGCAGTCACTGGTCTTCGGGGTCGCGGACGACCGCGATCAGCGCGAGCTCGCCCGCCTGTACGACCTGCTGGGTCCCGCGATGGAGCGGATCTCGGTGCTGATGGAGAGCGGGCAGGGCGTTGTGGGGGTTCCTTCCGGATTCCACGACCTGGACCGGCTGACGGGCGGGTTCAAGGACAGCGACCTGATCATCGTCGCGGGGCGGCCAAGCATGGGGAAAACGAGTTTCGTGTTGAATGTTGGTCTCCACGCGGCGCTGGAAGCCAAGAAGTCGGTCGCGATCTTCAGTCTCGAGATGTCGAAGGAGCAGCTGACGGAGCGCCTTCTTACGGAACAGGCCCAGATCGATGCGCAGCGAATGCACCGCGGGCTTCTTTCGGAAGCCGAGTTCGATCGGGTCTCGAACGCGCTGGGTCCGCTCGGCGAGGCTTCGATCTATATCGACGACACGCCGGTGATGGATGAGCTAACCCTGCAGCTGAAGGCTCGCCAGGCGAAGATGCGGCACGACGTCGACATGATCCTCATCGACTACCTGCAGTTGATGCACGGTCGTTCGCGCGGTGACGACAACCGGGTCCAGGAGGTCTCGGCCATCTCGCGTGCACTGAAGGGGCTGGCCCGCGAGCTGCGCATCCCCGTCCTCGCGATCTCGCAGTTGAGCCGCGCCCCCGAACAGCGTCCCGACAAACGTCCGATCTTGAGCGACCTTCGCGAATCGGGGAGCATCGAGCAGGACGCGGACGTCGTTGCCTTCCTGTTCCGGCCCGAGTACTACAAATCCGACGAGAAGCCCGGCATCGCGGAGGTCCACGTCGCCAAGCACCGCAACGGCCCCACGGGCACCATCGAGCTCAAGTTCCGCCGCGACCACACCCGGTTCTACAACCTGGAAACGAGGCGACCCGAGCCCGGAACCGAATAACCGGCAAGATAGACGACCGCATGGTCATCATCCTGGTCGGCGGCCAGTGGGGCGACGAGGGCAAAGGCAAGGTCATCGACTACCTGGCCGCCAAGGCCGACATGGTCATCCGCTCCCAGGGCGGCAACAACGCCGGCCA
>DATKFA010000273.1:0-2322 GCA_035511715.1 Candidatus Acidiferrum sp.
CTTCATCATGGCGATGGCCGACGTCACGGGAAACTTCGAGCAGGCGCTGCGTGAGTCGGGCAAGGTCCTCGCGGTGAAGGGCACCATCGTGCCGTCGACGCTGCAGGACGTGACGCTCGTCGCATCGATCAACGGGCGCTCGGTCGAAGGCGAGTCGACGATTCCGAAACAGCACCAACCGATCAGTCACGTCTTCCTGAAGCCAGATGGCGTGCAGGTGAACCCCGAAGCGGCGCAGGCGATCCTCAACGCCGAGCTGATCATCGTCGGGCCAGGGTCGCTCTACACGTCGATCCTTCCCAACCTTCTCGTCGAGGGCATGGTCGAGGCGATCAAAGCCTCCCCGGCGCTGAAGCTCTACATCTGCAACCTCGCCGCGCAGCCCGGCGAAACCGACGGCTACGGAGTCGACGACTACCTGCGAGTGATCCACGAGCACGTGGGCGCCAACCTGTTCGACTTCGTGCTCGTCAACTCCAACACCGCCCACGCGCCGACCGGCGGCCAGGCCGCCGTGATCTTCCGGCCGGTCGACTCGACCCGCCATCCGGAGGTTCGTTTCATCGCGTCGGACGTCGTCAACGTGCGCATCCCGTCGCACCACGACCCCGACAAGCTCTCCCGAACCATCATGCGGAAGGTTTGGCAGGCGTAACGCGCCGGGCGCGCAAGCGCACGAATCCTTCGACGAGCAGGCTGGCGACCGCCACATAGAGGAATCCGTCAAGCGCGTCGACGACGTAGTGCTCGCCCAGGTAAACGATCGACAGCACGACGCAACCTGTCCAGCCGATGAGGGCAATCGACAGCCAGCGGTACCTCGACCAGGCGTAAACGGCCGCCAGCGCCGGGAACGCTGCGTGCAGCGATGGGAACGCGGCGAATTGGTTCGGATTGAAGCTCGCGTAGATCGCCGACACGGAATAGCGGTTGTCCCATAACGCATGGACGGTCTGGTTGTTGATCTTCACGACGTCGTGGAGCTGATACCACGGCGGCGCGCTCGGCCAGAACAGGTACGTCGCAAACGCGATGAAAGACATGAGAAGCAGCGCCGCGATGTAGCGGTGATAGTGATCCCGGCTGCGCAGCCAGAAGACAAATCCGACCAGGATCGGCAGTGGGAAATGCATGAAATAAAAGAACAGACCGACGACATCCTGAGCGCTGACGACTCCCGGCCGGTAGAACGCGTGCTGCAGCACGAGCGTCGGAATGTTGCCGCCAAAGACAAAGCGCTCCAGGCCTGAGAGGTCGTGCGGCAGAAACCCTGTCTTGGCGGCGAAGCCGCGCATCTCTTCGTAGGCGAGAAACAACAAAAGGAAAGGGCCCCAGTCGACGATGAACGTGAGGCCCCGCCCGAGCGGGATGGCGATGACCAGGAGGGCGAGCACCACCCACTCCGGCTCGATCGAGATGCCGCGCCAGAGCATGACGCCGAATATCAGCGCGAGGTAGACGAGACTTCCCAGCAGCAGTGCGCCGGGGCGGCGCACCCAGCTGGCCTTTTCAGCCGGTGCGGACAACCGCCACCGCCGCGATCTCGACCGTCGCACCGAGAGGCAGCGCGTTCGCGCCGACCGCGGCGCGAGTGTGCTTGCCATTCGGCCCGAAAACCTCGACGAACAGGTCAGACGCTCCGTTGACGACCTTCGCCTGCTCAGTGAAACCGTCGACCGACCGCACGAATCCGATCACCTGGGTCAGGTCGACCACCTTGTCGAGTCCGACCGACTCCTGGATCTGGGCCAGCACGGCAAGACCGCACAGGCGCGCCCTGCGGTTCGCCTCCTCGACCGAAACCTCGTCTGGGCATCGTCCGGTCATGACGTCGTTGCCGTCGCGAGAGATCTGCCCGGCGATGTAGAGCAGCGAACGTCCGTCGCCGATCGGCACGAGCCTGGTCTGCACATACGATGCGGCCGGTGGGGGTGGCGCCGGTAGCGAGATTCCGAGCTCGCGGAGTCGTTCCTGCGTCGTGGCCACTTTGGGCCAGTCTATTCGGTCTATCTGTAGCGACTTCGCATGTGGGCGACCACCGCGGTCAGCACGACCGCGAGCGCGCCGAGCCCGAGGCCGACATACGGCAGCTGAGGGGCGTCGAGGATCTGCTGCAGCGCCGATATGCTGCTCGGATGTGCTGCGCGCGCCCCGCTCGCGATGGGACTCTGCGACGACGAAGAGCCTTGCGGCGATCCCCCCGTGTCGTGGTAGGCCCAGAGCGAAGCGACGTGTGTCCCAGGCTGAAAGATCGCGACGTATAGAACGGGGTTTTCGTCGTTGGAAACGGCGAGGGCCGTGACAGATGGTTGCGGCGGCTGC
>DATKFA010000274.1:0-3881 GCA_035511715.1 Candidatus Acidiferrum sp.
CGGAGCCCACCCCGAGCCGGAAACTTCGCCTGTCCTCGCCCCAGTCGGATCCCGCTACATCAACCGCGAGCTGTCACGGCTCGACTTCGATGAGCGGGTGCTGGCGATGGCCGAGGACCCCAGGCTCCCGCTCCTCGAGCGCTTGCGCTTTCTTGCCATCTTCAGCCAGAACCTCGACGATTTCTTCCAGGTCCGGGTGGCGGGCCTCAAGGAGCAGGTGCTCGCCGCGGTCGCGGTCGCGTCACCGGATGGAATGTCGCCGCTCGACCAGCTCAAGGCAATCCGCATCAGGGTCGAACGGCTCGTCGAGCGGCAGGTCCGAATCTACACGCGGGAGATGGTCCCCGCCCTGGCGCAGTCGGGCATCACTCTCGTTCGCGCGGCCGCGGTCGGGAAGCGAGAGCTCGCCCAGCTGCACACGGTCTTCCGGGAGCAGATCTTCCCGGTCTTGACCCCACTCGCGGTCGACCCGGGGCATCCGTTCCCATACATCTCGCATCTCTCGCTGAACCTGGCCGTCATGGTGCGCGATCCGCAGCGCAAGCAGCAGCGGTTCGCGCGCGTGAAGGTGCCGCCGGTGCTGCCGCGTTTCATTCCGCTGATCGAGGGCGAGAGCTACGTGCCGCTCGAGGACGTGATCGCGCTGCACCTCACAGCGCTGTTCCCGGGCATGGACATCGTGTCGCAGAGCCCGTTCCGGGTCACCCGCGACGGCGACCTCGACGACGTCGACAGCGACGCGGAGGACCTGCTCGCCGCGATCCAGACCGAGCTGCGCCGGCGTCGGCGTCACGCGCGTGTGGTGCGCCTCGAGGTCGATCCCGAGATGACGCCCGAGGTGCTGGAGCTGCTGACGCGAGAGCTCGAGCTCCAACCCACCGACATCTACCAGGTGGACGGGCTGCTGGACATGGGCAGCCTCCTGTCCCTCACGACGCTCGACCGCCCCGACCTCAAAGAAGAGACCTGGACGCCGACGACGCAGCCGCGTCTGCGCGGCATCGCGGCCGAGGTCCCCGACCTCTTCGCGGTCCTTCGCGCCGGCGACGTGCTTGCGCACCATCCGTACGACTCGTTCGCCACGTCGGTCGAGGCGTTCATCGACCACGCGTCTAGCGATCCGGACGTGCTCGCCATCAAGCAGACGCTCTACCGCACCTCGGGGCCGGCGTCGCCGATTGTCCGAGCGTTGATCCGCGCCGCCGAACGCGGCAAGCAGGTGGTCGCCCTGGTCGAGATCAAGGCTCGTGGCGACGAGCAGGCGAACATCGGATGGGCGCGCGCACTCGAGGAGGCGAACGTGCACGTGGTGTACGGCCTGCTCGGCCTGAAGACGCACGCGAAGGTGACGCTCGTCGTCAGGCGCGAAGGCGGGCACATCAAGTACTACCTCCACGTCGGCACGGGCAACTACAACCCCAGCACCGCGCGCATCTATGAGGACGTCAGCCTGCTGTCGTCGGATTCCGACCTCGGCTCCGACGTGACCGAGCTGTTCAACCTCCTGACCGGTTACAGCCGGCAGAGCCGCTACCGCAAGCTGCTCGTAGCGCCTACCAACCTGCGCAACGGAATCACGCAGCTCATCGAGCGCGAGGGCGTGGTGGGCGGTCGAATCATCATCAAGGTCAATAACCTGATCGACCCCGAGATCATCGATGCGCTCTACGCCGCATCGCAGCGCGGGGCGCAGATCGATCTGCTCGTGCGCAGCATGTGCGCACTGCGACCGGGCGTACCGGGCCTTTCGGACCGGATCCGGGTGCGCTCGATCGTGGGCCAGTTCCTCGAGCACTCGCGCGTCTTCATGTTCGGCAACGGCGGCCGTCCGGAGTACTACCTCGGCTCGTCCGACCTCATGCAGCGCAACCTCGACCGCCGCGTCGAGGCGGTCGTCCCGGTCAGCGACTCGAAGCTGCGGCTGCGGCTGCAGCAGATCCTCGACGTCTACCTTGCCGACGACGTGCTCGCATGGGAGCTCGGCCCGGAGTCGCTCTGGCGCAAGGTCCCGACGGTGCGCGGGGTCAGCTCGCACAGCCGCTTCAAGGAGTTGGCGCTCGAGAGCGCGCACGGCAACGGCCTGAACGGCGTACCGCACCCCTGACGGGGTGACAGCTCGATGCTGGAACGCGAGGTAAAGCTCGGGGCGGGCCCGGCCTTCCACCTTCCCGACCTCACCGGCGTGATCGAGGGGGTGGCCATCGGCCCCTCGGAGACGATCCGGCTCGACACCGTCTACTTCGACACCGCCGACCTGCGCCTGGCGCGATGGGGAGTGTCGCTGCGGCACCGCGCCGGTGAGGGCTGGACGCTGAAGCTCGCTCCGCCGCCGACGGCGCCGGGCAAGCCGTCGGCCGTGCTGGAGCGCGACGAGCTGACCTTCGAGGGGGGAGCCAAGAGACCGCCCGAGGCCGCGCTGGAGGTCGTCCGCGCTTACGTGCGCAAGGCCGAGCTGGTACCTGTCGCGCGCCTGTCTACCGTGCGCCGGCGGGTGAGGCTCGTCGATCCGACCGGCGTGCGGGTCGCGGAGGTCGTGGACGACGAGGTTTCGGTGCGCGACGGTCGCCGCGTGGCGGCTCGATTCCGGGAGATCGAGGTCGAGGTGCCAGGTGAGGGGGTGGATGGCGTCATCACTTCTTTAGTCACGCGGCTGCGAGGCGCAGGCGCGGGGGCGCCGGACCCGACCCCCAAGCACATCCGGGCGCTCGGGCCGCGCGCGATCGAGCCTCCCGAGGTCGCGGCGGAGCCGCTTCTGCCCAACGCCCCCGCTCGTGACGTCATCCGCAATTCGATTGCGGAATCCGTGGCCGCTCTGCTGCATAACGATCCGCTTGTGCGCACTGGCCGCGACCCGGAAGCGGTGCACCAGGCGCGCGTCGCCACGCGCAAGCTGCGCTCGCACCTGCGCACTTTCGGGCCGCTGCTCGACGTCGAGTGGACCGAGCCGCTGCGGTCGGAGCTCGGCTGGCTCGCGCTCAGCCTGGGCGCGGTCCGCGACCGCGAGGTCCTGCTGGACAGGCTGCGCAATCGCACGCAGTCCCTGCCGGCGAACGACAGCCGATCGGCTGGGGCGCTGCTGCAGCTGCTGGAGAACGAGATCGAATCTCTGCGCAAGAAGCTGATGGAGGATCTCGACTCGCAGCGCTACATCGACCTCCTCGAGAACCTCGTCGCCGCGGCGCACTCGCCGGCCACGCAGCCGGACGCGGATCTGCCGGCGAGCGCCGGGCTGCCCGCGCTCGCCACCACGCCATGGCGGCGGCTGCGCTCCGCGGTGAAGCAGCTGCCCGCGACCCCGACAGATCCCGAGCTCCACCGCATCCGGATCCTGGCCAAACGCGCGCGCTACGCGGCCGAGGCCGTGGCACCGGTCGCTCCGGCCGCGGACGCGTTCGCCAGGGCTGCGGCACGGCTGCAGACCGTGCTTGGTGAGCACCAGGACAGCGTCACCGCGCAGGCATGGCTGCGCGCGGCGAAGGTATCGGGTCGACGCGCATTCGTCGCCGGCGAGCTGATCGCGCTCGAGGGGATGGCCGCGCGAGACGCGCGCGCGAAGTGGTCGAAGGCGTGGAGCTCGCTCGACCGCAAGAAGCTGCGCGACTGGATGCCGTGAGCCTGCGAGCCTTTTACGTCGTCCGTCACGGCAAAGCTGGAAACCCCGACAAGTGGGTGGGCGACGACCGCCTCCGTCCGCTCAACAAGAAAGGGAGGAAGCAGGCCGAGGACCTTGTCGGCCTCTTCAATCGGTTCCCGGTCTCCGATGTCTATTCCAGCGATTACCTGCGCTGCGTGCAGACGGTCGAGCCACTCGCCGCGGCGCGGCGCCTGGAGATCAAGCGGTCGCCCTCCCTGGAGTTCGGCAGCGGCCTTCGGGGGTTGGG
>DATKFA010000275.1:0-6100 GCA_035511715.1 Candidatus Acidiferrum sp.
TCAGGGGCGCGATGATCGGACCCCAGAACGCATTGACGCTGGGGTGGCTGGTGAGGAAAAGCCCCTGCCAGAAGCTGTTCGGCACCCACGTCGCAAGCGCCCCGGCGATGAGAAACCCCAGCGCCACGTCCTGGGCGACGCTGGCGACGTCCATGTAGAAGAAATGGGCGACCGACGTGAAGCGGTCCGCGGCGTGGTGCTCCATCGCGGCGTGGCCCTCCATGCGGCCGGGCAATCCCTTCTCCGCCTGGGCGCGCGCCTGGTCGATCAGGCCGGCCCGCAGCGTGTACTTGAAGACCACGGCGAGGATCCCGATCATCAGCAGCCCACCGGCGAACTCGGCCGCCAGGAACTGCCACCCGAGGAACACGAGGATCACCAGACCCAGCTCGAACACGAGGTTGGTGCTCGCGAACTCGAAGAGGATGGCGTTGGCAAGCGTGGCGCCTTTACGGAAAAGCGCGCGGCCGACCGCAACGGCCGCGTACGAGCAGCTGGAGCTGGCGGCACCAAGCACGGTCGCGAAGGTGACCCCCCGCAGGTTGTCGCGGCCGAGCACGCGGCCGACCGCCTGGCGAGGCACCAACCCCTGCACCACCGCCGAGATCAGGAACCCAAGGGCCAGGGGCCACAGCACGTCCCAGAACATGTAGAAGGCGGTGCGCAGGGCTTCGCCCAACGCATCAAGCACTGGCACGCTACCCGCGTACCAGCCGCTCGACCGCGCCGTTAAGCTCCTTGACCTTGGCCCCACCCTTGCCGGCGCGAATCGCTTCTGTGACGCAGTGTTCCGTGTGGTCGGCGAGCAGCAAAAGCGCGACTCCGTCGAGGGCCGCCTTCACCGCACCCACCTGCGTGAGGACGTCGATGCAGTATCGGTCTTCCTCGACCATCTTCTGGATGCCTCGGACCTGTCCCTCGAGACGCCGAAGCCGCCCCTGCACCGCTCGTTTGTGTGTCGCATATCCAGGCATGCCGGCAGTATACCCCCTAGGGGTATTGGCGGAGAAACCCGCGCCGGTAGTACGGACCAAGGGCTAGCGTGTCAATTCGCGTCTTGATTCTGTCGATCCTCATCTTCGCGGGCGCGTTCGGCACCCACGAGGTCATGCACCTGCTGACGATCTATGCGGTGGGGGGATCCGGGTCGATCATCGTGCGGCCGTGGCAGCTCGGACTCGTCAACTTCTCGATCTATTCGCTCCACGCGCAGCCGGCTCAGCCGCTGGACCTGACGCGCCAGGCGATCGTGAACTTCGGCGGACCGGTGCTTGCTGCGGTCCCCCTTGCCGCGCTGCTTCTTTACGTCCGGGAGCCGGTCGCGCTGGCCGCCCTGATCGCGAACGTCGTCATCCTCGCGTTCTACGCAGTGGTCGAGACCGCCGACCTGCTGCTGGAGCAGGTGCAGCACGTCGACGTGACGTGGCTGACGTGGCCGGAGTTCAACTACGGCGTCCCGGCGCTCGTGATCCTGATCACGGTGCTGACGGTCCGGCTACTTTCCGCGATACGCGGCCGCCGTATCCCCGAGTGAGGTGCACGTCGCCACTGGGTGCAGCCCGGGCGCGCTGCCGCCGCCGCACGCCCACGCGCGTCCTTCATATATGGCGAGCTCGAAGCCATGGCGGGGATGGAGCATCGATTCGTTGGTCCACGCATGCGCGCTCCATCGTGCGAGCTGGTTGACGATCCTCGTCTCGCTCGCGTCCTGCCCCCCGGTCACGATCACGTCGCCGCCGCTGAAGGTCGCGGCGCCTCCGCCGCTCGTGGGCTGAGGCAACGCGGGCAGGCTCGACCAGGAGGATCCGTCGAAGCAGTCGACCCGAGAGGTCGTGGGCGAACGCCCGCCGGCGACGCATATCGACCCCTGCTGCACGAAGCCCATCAGGTGGTTGCGCGGGTCCGGAAGAGACGTGATCACCGACCACGCATTGGCCGCAGGGTCATACGACTCGACCTGCGGAACGTTGGTTCGGGTCGTGTTGCCGCCGACCGCGTACAGCCTGCCCTGGGCCGCGATCAGGGAATGGCCGCCGCGCGCGTAGTGCATGGGGGCAAGCTCGGTCCAGTGGTCGGTGTCGAGGCGGAAGACGCGGGCGCTGTCGCGCCCGTTGCTGTGACCGCCGGCCAGGTACACCTTGCCGTCGAGCGTGGCCGCGGAGGGATGGTCGAGCGGCAGCGGCAGCCTCGGACCGCTGTGCCACGAGGTGCCGTCGAACACGTAAGTCGAGTCGAGGCTGTTGCCCACGGCGTCGAAGCCGCCCATCACGTAGAGGTTGCGCCCGCCGGCGGCGGCGGCCGTCTCCTCGATGGGTACGGGCAAAGACGGCTCGTCTTTTTGCCCCGCTTGCGGGGAAGGCTGGGCGTAGGGCGTGAAGGTCAGGGCCGGCTCGCTCGGCGATGGCGAAGGCGCCGCCGCGCTCGTGCCGCAGCCGGCGACCAGCAGGACGAAAGCGAAAGCCGCGAGCCTCAGCAGGCCGTCTCGGGCGCGCGCTTGGCGCGAGTGTGCAGAAAGTGGGCTATCGAGGCAGCGGATAAGCCTATTGAATGCACACTCGGCGCTTCGCCGACGTCTGCGACTCTCACCCGAGAGAGTTTGCGGCTTGCGAGAGCTCCCGCTCCACTTCCGGGAATACGTTTCAGGGCGCCGTCGCATAATCGCTTCGATGGCGACGGCGCTCTCCCTTACCCACCTCGGCTCGCTGATGCGCGGCGTGCGCAGTGTGGACGAGGTGGGCGCGGACGAGCGGGCGGCCTCGCTGGCCAAGCGCTCGATCAAGAAGTCGTCCAAGCTCTGGGCGCTCGACCTGGCCATCCGGTGCATGGATCTGACGACGCTCGAGGGCCAAGACACGCCCGGGAAGGTCGCGGCGCTGTGCGCCAAGGCGATCCGGCCGAAGCCCGGCGACCCGACCATCCCCTCCGTGGCGGCGGCGTGCGTGTACCCGCTGCGCATCGCCGACTGCGTGGAGCACCTCCGCGGGAGCACGGTCCGGATCGCGTCGGTCGCCACCGCCTTTCCGTCCGGCCAGAGCTTCACGTCGATCAAGATCGCCGAAACCGAGCAGGCCGTCCGGGCGGGCGCGGACGAGATCGACATGGTGATCGACCGCGGCGCGTTCCTCTCCGGCGACTACCAGCGTGTGTACGACGAGATCGTCGCCGTCAAGGAAGCGTGCGGTGAGGCGCATCTCAAAGTCATCCTCGAGACCGGCGAGCTCGGCTCCTACGACGCCGTGCGCCGCGCCAGCATCCTCGCGATGGCCGCGGGCGCGGATTTCATCAAGACCTCGACGGGCAAGATCCAGCCCGCGGCTACGCTGCCCGTGGCGTTGGTGATGATGGAGGCGATTCGCGACTTTGTGCGCGAGACCGGACGGCCGGTTGGATTCAAGGCAGCCGGCGGAATCCGCACGTCCAAGCAGGCGATCTCCTACCTCGTCGTCACCTACGAGACCCTCGGCCCAGACTGGATGACGCCAGACCTGTTGCGGCTCGGCGCGTCGACGCTGCTCAACGACGTGCTCATGCAGATCGACAAGGAGCGCACCGGCGCGTATCAATCCCCTGACTACTTCACGGTGGACTGATGGCGCTGACCAAGAAGCAGTCCGACGCGCTTGCCAGGCAGACGTTCGAGTACGCGCCCGCGCCCGAGTCGATCGACCACGTCAAGATCCAGCCCCGTTACGGGCTGTTCATCGGGGGGAAGTTCGTCACCGCGCACTCCAGGAAGCGCTTCCCGACCATCAACCCCGCCACCGAGCAAAAGCTCGCCGAGGTCGTCGAAGCGGACGAGGTCGACGTCGACCGCGCGGTCAAGGCGGCGAGCAAGGCGTTCGACTCCTGGGCGCGGCTGCCGGCCGCGCGTCGCGCGCGGTACCTCTTCCGCATATCGCGGCTGATCCAGGAGCGCTCACGTGAGCTCGCCGTGGTCGAGACGATGGACGGCGGCAAGCCGATCAAGGAATCGCGCGACGTCGACATCCCGCTGAGCGCGGCGCACTTCTTCTACTACGCGGGCTGGGCGGACAAGCTCGAGTGGGCGTTCCCAAACCGCAAGCCACACCCGCTCGGCGTAGCCGGCCAGGTGATCCCGTGGAACTTTCCCCTGCTCATGCTGGCGTGGAAGATCGCACCGGCGCTGGCTGCGGGAAACACGGTGGTCCTTAAGCCCGCCGAGACGACGCCGCTCTCCGCGATGGTGTTCGCAGAGATCTGCATGCAGGCCGACCTGCCGCCGGGCGTGGTCAACATCGTCACCGGCGCGGGCAAGACCGGCTCGCTCGTCGTGTCCCATCCGGACGTGAAGAAGGTCGCGTTCACCGGCTCGACCGAAGTCGGCAAGCTCATCCAGCGGGCCGTCGCGGGCACCGGCAAGAAGCTCACCCTCGAGCTCGGAGGCAAGGCCGCGAACATCGTCTTCGAGGACGCGCCGCTGGACCAGGCGGTCGAGGGAATCGTCAACGGCATCTACTTCAACCAGGGTCACGTGTGCTGCGCGGGCTCCCGCTTGCTGGTGCAGGAATCGATCGCGGAGCCGCTGCTGGAGAAGCTGAAGCGGCGATTGTCGACCCTGCGGTTGGGCGATCCACTGGACAAGAACACAGACATCGGCGCCATCAACTCGCGCGCCCAGCTCGAGAAGATCCAGGGCCTCGTCGAGTCCGGGATCGAGGAAGGCGCCGAGCTGTATCAGCCGGAGTGCGTGCTGCCCGAGCGAGGTTTCTGGTTCCCACCGTCGCTCTTCACGAACGTCGCGCAGTCGTTCCGCATCGCGCGCGAGGAGATCTTCGGCCCGGTGCTGTCGGTGCTCACGTTCCGCACGCCCGACGAGGCGGTGGCGAAGGCCAACAACACGCCGTACGGGTTGTCGGCCGGCGTCTGGACCGACAAGGGCTCGCGCATCCTGTGGATGGCCGAGCACATGCGCGCCGGCGTCGTCTGGGCCAACACCTTCAACCGTTTCGACCCGACGTCGCCGTTCGGGGGCTACAAGGAATCGGGTTTCGGCCGCGAGGGCGGCGTGCACGGGTTGCTCCCGTACCTGGAATTGAGCTAGATGGACGTCCGCAAGACCTACAAGCTCTTCGTCAACGGCGAGTTCGTGCGCTCCGAGTCGGGGCGCGCGTACCGGCCCGACGGCGGGAAGGTCAATGTGCCCCGCGGCTCGCGCAAGGACCTCCGCGACGCTGTGCGCGCCGGGCGAACAGCGTTTCCGGGATGGGCCGCCCGGACTGCGATGAACCGCGGCCAGATCCTGTATCGCGCGGCGGAGATGCTGGATGGCCGGGCGGCGCAGTTTGTCGAGCTGCTTGGCGGCGGTGCGCGGTCGCGTCGAGAGCTCGATTCGGCCGTGGAGACGCTCGTGTGGTACGCGGGATGGACGGACAAGCTGCAGCAGGTCACCGGCACCGTGAACCCGGTGGCCGGGCCCTACTTCAACTTCACGATTCCCGAGCCGATGGGCATCGTGGGGATCATCGCCCCGGAGGACTCGCCGCTGACCGGATTGGTGCGGCGGCTGGCGCCGGCGCTGTGCGGAGGCAACGTTGTCGTTGCGCTCGCCGCGGAATCGCATCCGCTCGCTGCTCTCACCCTGGCCGAGGTGATGGCGACGAGCGACATGCCCGCCGGCGTGGTCAACATCCTCAGCGGCCAGCGCAAAGAGCTGCTGCCATGGCTCGCCTCGCATATGGATGTCAACGCGATCGATGCCGCCGGGTGCAGCGCCGGCGAAATCAAGGCGATCGAGGAATCGGCGGCCGGCAACGTCAAGCGGGTGATCAAGATCGCGGAGAAGGAGCAGAGTCCTTATCTCATCGCCGCTTTCATGGAAATGAAAACCGTCTGGCATCCAATCGGCGTCTGACGTTTTCTTAGAATTGTGTTTGCATGACTGAGGTGCTGACCCAGCCGGCTCCGCAGCAGAAGACGGAGCTGCGGCTGGACAGAGCCACAGGCAAACCGATGATCACCGCCGAGCAGATCGCTCGTCGGGTGCACCGCCTCGGACGCCAGGTTTCGACGACTTATGCGGAGATCGACACGCCGCTCGTCATGGTGGTGATCCTCAAGGGCGCGACGGTCTTCGCCGCCG
>DATKFA010000276.1:0-4591 GCA_035511715.1 Candidatus Acidiferrum sp.
TGCTCGCCGCCACCAGGGCCAGCGACGACAGAGACGCCACGGCTGCGATACGAATCGAGATTTGCAAGTGCTTCCCTCCTCTTGGCCCGCAAACTCTATCGAGGCGGCGGGCGCGGAGCCCTGGGTCTGTTGTCCCAATCACGCCGGGCAAATGGGAAGGAAGGGGAACCGCCTCCGGCAAGGCGGTACCCCCTTCCTCTCTCGACCTGAAGCCGCGCGACGGGGCTCGATCAATCGATTCGCCGGGATCGATCTCAGCTTCGGACCGTATCGGTGACCCCAGCGCAGCTCAATGGGCCTTTCATCCAGTCGGAGCGGGCCCCGACCTCCAGAAAAGGGACGAATGTCACATTGTCTTAAGTCTTGCCTCGCAACAAAGTTGCTCCCAAAACCCCAGGTGGGTGGTGGGAGGTGATTGCACGCCGGCAAGTGCTGTCTCGTCCTGGTGGAGGGAAATGGGAACCCGTATCGGGGCCCGCACCCGCACACCAAGACGTACGGTGCGGACCGCGCGGGCGCTGCGATGAGTACCGCGTATCAGCTGGCTTACCAGCCGGTGGCCAGGACCGACGTCGCCTTTGCCGGTTTCTGGCGGCGCCTGCTTGCCTTCGTGATCGACTACATCTTCCTGTTCGGCATTGAGCTGGCGCTCGCCGCCGCCGTTTACGTGTTTGTGCCGACGACCCTGTCGGCGATCCAGGGTGGAAGCCTGCGGACGATCGAAGAGGTAGGGCCGGTGATGTCAGCCGTCGCCTGGGCCTACTACGGGATCTTCGAGAGCTCGCCGGCCCGCGGGACGCTGGGCAAGATCGCCCTCGGCCTGTACATCGGCGACATCCACGGCGATCCGATCACCTTCCGCCGCGCGGTGTGGCGGAACTGGCTCAAGGTCCTGTCGTGGGTGACGCTGGGGACGGGTTTCGTCCTCGCGGCGTTCACACCTCGCAAGCAGGGTCTGCACGACCTTTTGGCCGGCACCCTGGTGCTGCGGAAGGTGCATTACTTCGTGACCGCGCCGGAGGCTCCCACGGAGCCCGGCGAGCATTGGGACGGAACGCGTTGGGTGGCCTCGGTGCCACCACTGGAGAGGACATAGACGATGGCAGCGATCGGTCAGGCCCGCCCGGCCCCAACAGCGACCCGAGTTCGGACGCCGATATTCGTCCTGGGCATCGCTCTGGCCCTCGGGGCATTTCTATTGATGCTCACGTTTGGTTTGATCTTCGCCGGCCGGATCCAGACCGGCGGCACCACGCAGGTCGTCGTCGCCCAGCAGGCGATCGATGCGCGCACCCCGATCACCGCCGACATGCTCACGATCAGCGCCATCCCCAACAGCGCGGTGCCGCCCCGGGCGTTCCTTCGCGTCGCCGACCTGGCCGGTTACTTCGCGGTTGTCGCGATCTACAAGGGTCAGCCGATCACGGGCAACCTCGTCAGCGCGAACCCCGACCTGATCAACCCCAGCTCGGGCACGGCATACCTTCCGATTCCGCAGGGCTACATCGCGATAACCCTCCCGACAGGCGAACAGCAGGGGGTTGCGGGTTTCATCGCCCAGGGCGACTACATCGACGTCATCGCCACGGTCAGCACCGGCCAGTTCTCGACGGCCAGTCCGAAGACGGTCACCCTGACCGTTTTCAAGGATCTGTACGTGATCCGGGTCGGCCCGCAGTCGGTCGTGCCGCGGCAAGGGCAGCCGCAGGGAGTTTCCTCCAGCCTCACCGTGCTGCTGACGCTGTGTGATGCGCAGTACCTCGACTGGTTGCTAACCAACGCCACGCTCAAGTACGCCCTCGAGTCTTACAAGGACTACCGGCCCGCCCCGACCGGACCGGACCCTAGCTGCCCATCCACCTCGTCGCCGGCCCTGATCGGTCCGAACGAGGTCCAGGCTCGCTGGAGCTTCGCCAGGCCCTAGATGCCGGATGCACGCTGGCAGGCAGCAGGACCGAGACGGCCGGTGATCGCACCCCGCGACCCACGGCGGTCTGACCGCGCCGCAGACAAGCGGCCGGCGCCTGCGTGGCCCTCGTTCCACGATATGGTCTCGCGGCTGGAGACGCTGGAGAGCGCCCCGGTTTTCTTCAGCCTTCCCGAACCGTCCCTGCGCGCCCTCGCGCGACGCGTCCGGCGTATCAGCGTGGCGGCGGGGGAGATGGTGATCTCCCAGGGTGAGCCCGGCGACACCATCTTCTTCATCGAGCGCGGACGGTGCCGCGTGATGATCGAAAGGCCGCCGGGTGTCGTCACGGTCGCGGTGTTGTCGGACGGGGATTTCTTCGGAGAGGGCGCCTGCTTGCTGCACCGCCCCCAGCAGGCGTCGATCTACGCGCAGACCGACTGCTACCTGCTCGCGCTCGACCGCCAGAGCTTGCACTCGGTCCTGATGGGCAACGACTCCGGCGCTCTCGCGGAGCTCACGCGGCTTGCCGACCAGCGCTTCAACACATTCGCCGACACGAGCGTGCAGGCAAGTTGGGGGATGCTCCTCGAGGAAGGAACCGTGGTGGGCGTCTACTCGCCGAAGGGCGGCTCCGGTGGCACGTCCATCTCGCTGAACCTCGTCGGCGCGCTGGCCCGACGCCACCCCGGGGAGGTGCTGCTGCTGGACCTCGATTTCCCGTATTCGCACTCGGCGTTCCTGGCGGGCCTGGTGCCGTCGACTTGCCTCGCGCGCCTGGCGGCGACCTCAGCGGAATCCCTGGAAGAGGTTCTGCTCAGCGCGATCCTCTATCACCCAGGCGGGCCGATGATCCTTCCTGGGGCGCTGCGTCCCGAAGAGGCGGACGAGGTCACCCCCGAGCTCGTCACACGGGCCATCGCGGTCCTGCGGAAGACGTTCCGCTACATCATCGTCGACCTCGGCGTCACGATCACCGACGCGACGCTCGCGCTGTTCGATCTCACGCAGCATGTGGTGCTGGTCACCGTCCCCGAGATGTCCGCGGTCAAGAGCGCCAGCGATGCGATCGAGATCCTGACGCAGCTCGGCACCCCGGACGACAGGCTCACCGTCGTGCTCAACAATCGGTCGCTCAAACCTGCGGTCACCAGGGGCGCGGTCGAGCGCGCGATCAAGCGCAAGGTGAACCTCGAGGTCGCATTCGACGGCGGTAAGGCGGAGCAGGCCGCGGTGGAGGGCGTGATCCTGACGCTCACCAACAGCCGCACCGAGGTCGCTCGCGGCGCCGAGGAGCTGGCCGCCCTGCTCGAGTCGACCCACGGGCGAGGCCACAGAAACGCGGGGCCTTCGTCGGCGGCCCTCAGCGTTTCCGCGCCACTCGCGGAGCCGGTCTGATGCAGGCCACGACGCCGCTGGGCGCATTCCACCGGGCGCGCGTCGGGTTGCGGCGCTCGGCGCTGCGCCGCCAGCTCCAGGCGGTGGCGGCCGGGAAATCGAAGGCCATCTCCATCGACCTCGAGGACAACGGCGCCGCGGGGATCGTCGAGGAGGTCACCGCGGCCCTCGGTGCAGACAGCTTTGCGCTGGACCTTCTGGTCGTTGCGTTCAAGGACTCGAAGGCGGCGGACGCGGTGGTCGAGCGCATGGGCTCCAAGAGCGTGCGCGACCGGGTGACCGGCGCTCGCATCGCGGGGGCGCTGCGAATCTACGAGACCGTTCCGTGGCTCAGCCCGCTGCTTGCGGCGCAGGACCCGTCCGTGGCCGACGCTGCCGCGCGGGCCCTCGGCAAGATCGGCGGAAACCCGAGCGCGTCAGCGCTGCTGTTCGCGATCCGCCGAAGAGGGCCGAACCGCAGGCTGATCTCGGAGCTCGCGCGCGGCGCTCCCGACCTTTTCATAGAGAGCGCCATCGGCGAACGTGAGAAGCCGACCGTGAGGCCCGCGCTCGCGATCGCGGCCGGCCTTCGCCGGCGCCACACCGCGATCAGCCACCTGGCGATGCTCGTTCAGCGGGGCAGCCGGCGGGAGCGCGTGATCAGCTGCCGAGCGCTCGGCTGGATCGGCGCGGCAACCGCAATCCCCCTGATCCGCGCCGGGCTCGACGACCGTGACTGGAAGATCCGCTTGTCGGCGGCGAAGGCTCTCGGCGCGCTGCGCGCGTCGTCTTGCCGGCCGGAGCTCGAGTCCCTGTGCATCGACCGCAACCCGCGCGTGCGCAAGGCGGCAAAGCAGGCGCTGTACCTGATCGACCGCGTGCCGCCAAAGGTGCGTGCCCATGGCGCTTAAGGACCGGCTCGACGCACGCCGGCATCAGTCGAGCGCAGA
Source organism: Candidatus Acidiferrum sp. (assembly GCA_035511715.1). GTDB lineage: Bacteria > Chloroflexota > Dormibacteria > Dormibacterales > Dormibacteraceae > 40CM-4-65-16. The sequence continues at coordinate 4,234 of DATKFA010000276.1, forward strand.
GACGGCGCCGCGCGAATCGGGTCTGACGGTGATCTCGGGAACACGTCCAGAAGCGCCGCCGGCTCCCGCGGAGCAGCCGCCCGACGTCGCGCAGAAGACCAACCGCCTCGCGCCGAGCACGCTCACCGCCGCCAAGGCGGCGATCCACGCGCTCCTGGTCGAAAGGCACGCGCACGAGATCGACATCACGGACCGCAAGGGCGTACGTAGTCGCATCGCGAGCCTGGCGGACGAGTACGCGAAGTCGTCCGGCATCACTCTGAGCCGCCTCGATTACGGCCACGTCATCGATTCGCTGCTCGACGAGGTCCTAGGGCTCGGACCGCTCCAGGGCCTGCTCGAAGACCCCGCGACGACC
>DATKFA010000277.1:0-5521 GCA_035511715.1 Candidatus Acidiferrum sp.
GCTGCACTTCCCTGACGACAACAGCAATCCCGAGCTCGCGGGCAAGGACGCGACGATCCGCGTCACGGTGCAGGGAGTAAAGGAAAAGGTCCTGCCGCCGCTCGACGACGAGCTGGCCAGGAGCCTCACCAACGGCAAGCAGGAGACCGCAGACGCTTACCGGAGCGCGGTCCGCGAGCAGCTCGTCGAGTCCGCGGCCGCGATCACCAAGCTCGAACGCGAGGACGCGGCGCTGAAGTCGCTGGTCGATGCCTCATCGGTGGATGTGCCCGAGGCGCTCGTCGACCGCGAGCTGACGGGCCAGCTCGAGTCCCTGGAGCGCAGCCTGAACCGGCAGGGGTTGAAGCTCGACCGCTACCTCCAGTACCTCGCCAAGTCGGTCGACCAGTGGATGGCCGACGAGCGCCCCGACGCCGAGGCGCGCCTGAAGATCGACCTGGTGATCCGGGAGTTCGCCCGGCGCGAGGGCCTCGAACCCTCGGAGGAGGACACCCTGAAGTACATCGACGAGCAGTCCAGGGACGATCCCGAGCTCAAGGGTCAGGCAGGGGAGCTCAAGAAGAGCCCCTCAATTCGCCGATACTTCGCTTCGCGGCTGCGGCGCCGGCGGGTCCTGGAGCGGCTACTCGAAGTAGTTCCTGCGGCAACTTGACGGTACCCCGGGAGGCCGTGTCTAGAATGACGTTGTGCGCGATATGAACCAATTCCACCCTCCATCCAGCTACCTCGTCCCGATGGTCGTCGAGAACACCGGCCGCGGCGAGCGAGCGTTCGACATCTACTCACGTCTGCTGAAGGAGCGCATCGTCTTCATCGGCACACCGATCGACGACCAGGTTGCCAACCTCGTCGTTGCGCAGCTCCTCTTCCTCCAGTCGGAAGACCCGGAGAAGGAGATCGCGCTCTACATCAACAGCCCGGGCGGCCAGGTGACCGCGGGGCTCGCGATCTACGACACGATGCAGTACATCCGGCCGCCGGTGTCGACCATCTGCATCGGCATGGCTTACTCGATGGCCGCGGTGCTGCTCGCGGGTGGCGCGCACGGCCAGCGCTACGCGCTGCCGCACGCGAACATCCTCATCCACCAGCCCTGGGGAGGGATGCAGGGCCAGGCCACCGACATCCAGATCCACGCCAAGGAGATCCTGCGTACGCGCGAGCAGTTGAACCAGATCCTCGCGCGCCACACCGGTCAGAAGATCGAGAAGGTGACCCAGGACACCGAGCGCGACTACTTCCTCACCGCCGAGGCCGCGAAGGAGTACGGATTGATCGACGACATCATCCTCACCCCGCAAAAGCCGGTCCTGGCGGAAAAGACAAAAGAGCCCGAGAAGGAAAAGGAAAAGGTCGCCGCCGGATGATCTTCCGACGCAGGACGAAGCGCGACGAGGTCAAAAGACACCCCGCGAAGTGCTCGTTCTGCGGAAAGGGTCAAGGCGACAGGGGAATTCGATTGATCGCAGGGCCCGGGGTGTTCATCTGCAGCGAGTGCATAAGCCTTGCCAACGAGATGCTGTGGGGCCATAATCCCCCGGCGCCGGCCTCTCCGTAAGGAAGGGAAAACCAGGAAGCAATGAACGAACGAGAAGATCGCCGCCGCTACACGCGATGCAGCTTCTGTGGCAAGGGCCAGGACCAGGTGCGCAAGCTGGTCGCGGGCCCCGGCGTGTTCATCTGCGACCAGTGCATCGACCTCTGCCAGGAGGTCCTCGAAGACGACAACCGCTCCGCGGGACAGAAGAAGCAGAAGACGGGGTTCATCCCCAACCCGAAGACGATCTGCGCGGCGCTCGACCAGTACGTGATCGGCCAGGAGCGCGCCAAGAAGGTGCTCTCGGTGCAGGTCTACAACCACTACAAGCGCATCAGCGCGTCGAAGTCTGTCGGTGACGTGGAGCTGACCAAGTCGAACGTCCTGCTCGTCGGTCCCACCGGGTGCGGCAAGACGTACCTCGCGCAGACGCTCGCCAAGATCCTCGACGTCCCCTTCGCGATCGCGGACGCGACGAGCCTCACCGAAGCCGGCTACGTCGGCGAGGACGTAGAGAACATCCTGCTGCGCCTCATCCAGGCCGCCGACTTCGACATCAGCCGCGCCGAGCGCGGGATCATCTACATCGACGAGATCGACAAGATCGCGCGCAAGTCGGACAACCCCTCCATCACGCGCGACGTCAGCGGCGAAGGCGTGCAGCAGGCGCTGCTGAAGATCCTCGAGGGCACCGTCGCCAACGTCCCGCCGCAGGGTGGACGCAAGCACCCGCACCAGGATTTCATCCAGATCAACACCACCAACATCCTGTTCGTCTGCGGCGGCGCCTTCGACGGGCTGGAGAAGGTCGTCGAGCAGCGCATCGGCCGCCGGGCGATCGGATTCGGAGCGCCGAACAACCGGCTGGAGAAGCGTGTGGTCTCGGAGACACTGAAGCACCTGCAGCCGCAGGACCTCCTGAAGTACGGATTCATCCCCGAGTTCATCGGCCGCCTGCCGATCATCGTGACCCTGCACCACCTCGACCAGCAGGACATCGTGCGCATCCTGACCGAGCCGAAGAACGCGCTCGTGAAGCAGTATCAGAAGTTCTTCTCGCTCGACAATGTCGAGCTCGTCTTCCAGAAGGGTTCGCTCGACGCGATCGCCGAGCTCGCGCTCCTGCGCGGCACAGGTGCGCGTGCGCTCAAGTCGATCATCGAGGAAGCGCTGCTCAACTCGATGTTCGAGATCCCCTCGCGGCCCGAGATCAAGCGCTGCATCATCTCCGAGCGCTCCATCCGCGACGCGCTGGAGCCGGAGTTCGAGGTGGCAGAAGAGGCCGAAGGCACAGTCCGCGCGGTTGGGGAGTCGGCCTGATCCGGAGCCTCCGCTTCCTCGGGTTTGGGGGACCCGTACTGGTGTCGGCTCTCGTTCTCAACATGCTGGCGGCCCACGCATCTGGCCCCTACACCGCCGGACAGACCGGCTACGACGTGTCTTATCCGCAGTGCCCGGGGACATCGGCGCCCGCGGGGTCGTTCGGCATCATCGGCGTCAACGGGGGCAGGCCCTTCACCCTCAACCCCTGCTTCGGTGCGGAATACAGCGGCAACGCGAACTCCGCGTACATCAATACGGGCTACGCCAAGGCGTACCGAAGCGACATCACGGCAGGCTGCTCGGCTGCGTCCGGCGGGAATCAGGCCTGGGCCATCGGGTGCAGTGAAGCCGAGTATTCGCTCCATAACGTCGCCGTCACTCCCTCCATGTGGTGGCTCGACGTCGAGACCGCGAACAGCTGGTCCTCGGGCAACCTTGCTCCGAACCGGAGCACCATCCAGGGGGCTTACGACCGGTTCAAGTCGATTGGGTTCGCCGGCGTCTACTCGACCCCGTCGGCGTGGAGCAGGATCACGGGGGGCCGTTTCGTGCCCGATGTCGCAGCGGGTGACTGGCAGCCGGCGGCCACCTGCACCGGTGTCGTGCCGTTCATGCCCGGCACCAGGGTCTGGCTGACGCAGGTCACGACCAACAACGTCGACGTGGACACCGCCTGCTGAGCCTCCGCTAAGATTCAACCCACCATGAGCCGCGACGTACGCGTATCCGTACCTGCGCCGGCTCAGTCGCGCTAACCGCGACCTCCGCGCCGGCGTACCGAGACCAATCAGATGGATGAAGCACGCCCAACCGTGACTGACATGCCGAAGGCATTCGATCCACAGGCCATCGAGGCCGGCTGGTACGCGCGCTGGGAAGCGGACCAGCTCTTCGTCGCCGACGCGCTAAGCGACAGGCCGAAGTTTGCGATGTGCTTCCCCCCGCCCAACATCACGGGGGAGCTGCACCTCGGCCACGCCCTGCAGACCGCCGTCTACGACACGATCGCGCGCTACAAGCGCATGACCGGCCACGAGGTTCTGTTCCTCCCCGGTTACGACCACGCGGCCATCGCCACGCAGAACGTGCTCGAGAAGCAGCTGGCCAAGGAAGGCCTGACCAAAGAGCAGCTCGGCCGCGAGAAGTTCGACGAGCGCGTCGAGCAGTGGTACGAGCAGACGGGCGCCACGATCATCAATCAGCTCCGCCTGCTCGGTGCGTCGATGGACTGGACTCGGCTGCGCTTCACGATGGACTCTCGCTATTACCGCTCGGTGATGACCGCATTCGTCGCCTTCTACGAGAAGGGTTGGATCTACCGGGCGCCTCGCATCGTCAACTGGTGTCCGCACGATCGCTCCGCGATCTCCGACCTCGAGATCGAGTGGCAGGAGCACCAGGACACGCTGTACGTCATCAAGTACCCGATCGAGGGTGGCGGTGACGTGACCATCGCGACGGTGCGCCCCGAGACGATGCTCGCGGACACCGGGGTCGCGGTCAATCCACAAGACAAGCGATACAGATCGATCATCGGTAAGACCGCGATCCTTCCGCTCGTGGGCCGCAAGCTGCCGATCGTCGCCGACGACGCGGTCGAGATGGAGTTCGGCACGGGCGCGCTCAAGGTCACGCCGGGGCACGACCCGCTCGACTACGAGATCGGGCAGCGGCACGGGCTCGAGATCGTCAACGGCATGCACGAGGACGGGACCATGAACGTGCCGGACCTCCCCTACGACGGTCTGCCGGCGCTCGAGGCGCGGAGGCGGATCGTGGAAGATCTCAAAGCGCAGGGGCTTGTCGTCAAAGAGGAGCCGTACACCCACGAGGTCGGCCACTGCGACCGATGCCACACGATCATCGAGCCTCTGATCTCCGATCAGTGGTGGATGCGAATGGAGGAGATGCGAGACAACGCGGTCGCGGCGTCAGTGGCGGGAAAGGTGCGCTGGCATCCGGAACGCTACGAGCGGACTTACCTCGACTGGCTGCGCGGCCTGCATGACTGGAACATCGGCCGGCAGCTCTGGCTCGGGCATCGCGTGCCGGTCTACCGATGCGACAACGGCCACGTCACGGTGTCGGTCGACAGGCCCGAGGCGTGCCCTGAATGCGGGAGCGACCAGCTGGTGCAGGACCCCGATGTGCTCGACACATGGTTCTCGTCCGCGCTCTGGCCGTTCGCGACGCTCGGATGGCCTGACGACACCGACGACCTCGATGCCTTCTATCCCACCGAGGTCAACTGCACCGCGCGGGAGATCATCAACCTCTGGGTCAGCCGGATGATCATGACCGGCCTCGAGTTCATGGACGAGGTGCCGTTCGGTGATGTCGTGATCCACTGCGTGGTGCAGGCGGCGGATGGACGCCGAATGTCGAAGTCGCTCGGCACGGGCGTCGATCCCCGCGACCTGCTGAACAAATACGGCGCCGACGCGCTGCGGGCGTGGGCCGCGTCCGTCGCGATGTCGACCCAGGATGTGCGTTTCGACGAGACGCGCGTCGAGGGCTACCGACGCTTCTGCAACAAGCTGTGGAACGCCACGCGGTTGGTCCTCGCCTCGCCGGGGACGCTGTCGGCGCAGTCGCCAGGCTTCCTCGAGCGGCAGGAGCACCTCGAAGACCGCTGGATACTTTCGCGTCTCTCCAACGCAG
>DATKFA010000278.1:0-3393 GCA_035511715.1 Candidatus Acidiferrum sp.
GCTTCTGGCCGAGGTCAAGAAGCGGACGGCGCTGCCGGTCGCGGCGGGGTTTGGCATATCGCGCCAGGAGCACCTCAAGGCGCTGCGCGGCAAGCTCGACGCGGCGGTGGTGGGCAGCGCGATCGTGGATGAGATCGAGCGCGCCGGTGACGGCGTGTCGCTGGTCAGGGAGCTGCTCAAGGCTTGCCGTTAAGGGGGATACGCGGCGCCACGACCGCGAACGCCAACACCGCCGAGGCGATCATGGAGGCGACCGAGGAGCTCATCCGCGAGCTGGCGGAGCTCAACGACCTGGACCCGACCGAGATCGGGGCGGCATTCTTCACAACGACGCCCGACCTCGACGCGGAGTTTCCGGCCCACGCGGTCCGCCGGCTCGGCTGGCTGGGCGTCCCGATGCTGTGCGGCCACGATATGGCGGTGCAGCAGCCAAACCCGCGTGCGGTGTCCAGGTGCATCCGTATCCTGCTGCTGTACAACACCCCGCGGCCGCAGGCGGCCATGCGGTTCGCCTATCTACGCGGGGCAGAGGCGATCAAGAACGATCTGGATTTCATGCGAGGTTCGTTAGGAGGCACCGCCCGATGAGATCGACGGATCTTCGGCGCCTAGGCGTCCGATCCGTGCGTTACCGCTTGCGCTCCGGTCCTCGCGCATCGACGGGATGCGCTCCGGTCCGGTGCTCGCGGCGCCTTCGTCTCGGCCGCCGATGCGCCGAATCTCTCGCCGATCTATCGTGCGGAGCCTCCAAGCCGTGATCATCGTCATGTCCCACCAGGCGACCCAGGGGGAGATCGACGCGGTCGTCGAGCGCATCGACGAGATCGGGCTCAAGGCCGAGCTCTCGAAAGGTGAGGAGCGGGCCGTGATCGGCGTGATCGGCGGCAACGCCTACGCCTACAAAGACGCGTTCTCGCACCTGGGCGGTATCCAGGAGATCATCCCGATCACCAAGCCGTTCAAGCTTGCGAGTCGCGAGTTTCGCAAGGCCGACACGGTCGTCGACGTCGGCGGCGTGAAGATCGGCAACGACGAGGTCGTGATCATGGCTGGACCGTGCTCGGTCGAGGGCGAGGAGATGCTCCTCGAGACCGCGCGGCACGTAGCGGCCCAGGGTGCGCGCATCCTGCGCGGGGGCGCGTTCAAGCCCCGCACGTCGCCGTACTCCTTCCAGGGCCTCGGCGAGGCGGGCCTCAAGATGATGGCCCTTGCCCGCGAAGAGACGGGTCTCAAGGTTGTGACCGAGGTCGTATCGCCGGGTGATGTCGGCCTGGTCGCGCGCTACGCGGACATCCTCCAGCTCGGCACGCGCAACATGCAGAACTACGCGCTGCTGCAGGAGGCCGGGCGCGCCGGCAAGCCGGTGCTGCTGAAGCGGGGCATGTCATCGACGATCGAGGAGTGGCTGCTCGCGGCCGAGTACGTCCTCTCTCAGGGCAACCGCAACGTGATCCTCTGCGAGCGTGGCATCCGGACGTTCGAGACGGCGACGCGGTTCACGCTCGACCTCAATGCCGTGCCGCTTGTGCGCGAGCTCTCCCACCTGCCGGTGATCGTCGACCCCTCGCAGGCCACAGGGAAATGGACGCTGGTCGGGCCGATGTCGCTTGCCGCGGTGGCCGCGGGCGCAAACGGGTTGATCATCGAGGTCCACCCGACCCCCAACCAGGCGCTGTCCGATGGCGCGCAGTCGCTCGACTTCGCGGCGTTCGACCGCCTCATGGCAGACGTGCGCCGGCTCCTCGGCTCGATGCAGAAACAGCTGGCCTAGGTTTCAGTGGCGACAGTCGGGATAGTCGGACTGGGCCTGATGGGCTCCTCCTTCGCGCTCGCGTTGAAGAAGGCGCGACCGGAGGTCACGCTGGTGGGCAGCGACCGCAATCCGGTCGTGGTCCAGAAGGCGCTCGCCCGCGAGATCGTCTCCAGCGCCAACACCGACCCGAGCGTGCTCGAGATGGCCGACATCCTGTTCGTGGCGGCGCCGATCAACGCGCTGCGCGCTGTCTTCGCGGAGCTGGCCGTGCTTTCCGAGGGCCGGCCCGTGACGGACATGGCGAGCACGAAGGCGACCGTGATGGAGTGGGCCGCGGCGGAAGGGATCGACCTGATCGGCGGGCATCCGATGTGTGGCAAGGAGACGTCGGGCATCGACGCGGCGGATCCGTCGATGTTCGACGGAGCGCCATGGCTGCTGACGCGCGACGAGCCGAGCGTCACCGACCTCGTGAGGGCGGTGGGTTCGCACCCGGTGGTGATGGACCCGATCACGCACGACCGCCTGGTCGCGGGTGTGAGCCACGCCGCCTACCTGCTTTCGGTGGCCTACGTGCTCAGCGTCTCCAGGCGCAGCGACTGGCCGGAGGCGTCGAAGATCGCGGCGGGTGGTTTCCGGGACATGAGCCGGCTGGCGGCGAGCGACCCGGACCTGTACGCGGGCGTCGCGCGCACCAACCGGGAGAACCTGCTCGAGGTGCTGGACGCGATCAGCAAGGAGCTCGGCCGGCTCTACAGGCACATCGAGGGGGACGACCCGAGGCTCGTCGAGCTGTTCGAGGAGGCGCGCGACGTGCGCGAGCGCTGGGCGAAGAAGCAGTGATCGCGACCGTGCGCACGGCGCGCGGGCTTCAGGGCACGGTCATGGTGCCGGGGGACAAGTCGATCTCACATCGGGCATTGATGCTCGGTTCGATCGCATCAGGGGAGAGCCGCGTCCGCGGTCTGTCGACAGGCGCCGACGTGCGGTCGACCACGGGGTGCATGCGCGCCCTGGGCGTTGAGATCGATGACTCGCGCATCCGAGGCAGCGGGATGCGAGGGCTGCGCGCGGCGACGGCACCGCTTGACTGCGGCAACTCCGGGACGACGATGCGGCTGCTCGCCGGGCTTCTGGCAGGGCAGGATTTCGCAAGCGAGCTGACCGGCGATGAGTCGCTGTCGAAGCGGCCGATGGACCGTGTGGTAGGGCCGCTGCACGAGATGGGAGCCGCCGCTGGTTGGCCGCCACTTCGCGTGGGCGGGAGCGTTCCGCTGCACGGCATCAGGTATCAGGCTCCGATCCCCAGCGCTCAGGTGAAGTCCGCGCTTCTGCTCGCCGGCCTCTACGCGGAAGGGGTGACCGCGGTCGTGGAGCGTGTCAGGACACGCGACCATACCGAGCGCTTGCTCGTGGCGATGGCTGCTGCGGTCACGGAGACCTCCGAGGCCGTCGAGGTCCGCCGCACCGAGCGTCTCGAACCGCTCGACATGACGGTGCCCGGTGACTTCAGCAGCGCTGCCTTCTGGCTGGTCGCGGGTGGGTTGATCGCTGGCTCAGCCGTCCGTCTTCGCGGCGTTGGAGTCAACCCCACACGAACCGCATTCGCTGACGTACTGACCTCGGCCGGCATCCACGTT
>DATKFA010000279.1:0-9534 GCA_035511715.1 Candidatus Acidiferrum sp.
GGGAAGCCCCAGTCCGATGACCCGGTGCCCCACTCGACCGGGGGTCCCCACTCCACGTTGGAGATCTGGGATTCCTCGGCCGGCGCTTGCGGCTGCGATTGGGCCGCTGGAGGGCGAGGGGGAGGCGCCTGTGGCTGGGCCGCTCCCTCGGACCACGCCGACGGTTCGGGCGGCGCCGGCGCGGCGGATGGCGGTGTGCCAAATCCCGCCGAGTAATCGGGTCGCATCGCGCGGTGCACCACCGCGGCGGATGGAAACGCCACCTGGCGCGGCCGGCGGACGACGGTGAACAGCCAGAACGCGAGCGCCAATCCGATGGCGGCCGCACCCGCGATGGGCAGGAAGACGAACGGTGGCCTGGAGATGACATCGAATCCATTCAGCGTCGAGGCAACGGGAGAGGAGGTTGGCGATTCGCTGCTGGCCGCCGTCGGCGATGGGGACGGCGACTCGGTCGGCGAGGGAGAGGGTGACGGTGTGGGCTGCGCAGCCTGGAGCGTGAAGTTCGCGCACGGATTCGGCTGCACGCTCGCGCACAGGTGGTGGACGCCCGCCCCATCTCCGGCGAACGGCTTGACCCGGGTGTTGAAGCTTCCATTGCCGTCGGCCGTCGCCGACCCCGCGACGTGAGCGGCCTGGTCCCAGTAGAGCGAGACCTGCTGGTTGGGCAGGAACTGTCCGCCGGTGACATTGATCACGGTGTTGGCGTCGCCGGACGACACGTCCAGAGAGAGGAACGCGTTGACCGGCGTGGGGGGAGGCGGAGGAGGCGGCGATGGGGAAGGTGATGCCGGTGGAGACGGTGAGGGAGTAGACGCCGTGACTGGAGTGGGCGTTGGACTCGCAGCTGTGACGAGAAGCCAAATTGGCACCAAAAGGACCAGGGCCCGGGGAAACCGCATGAAGCGCCGGAACGATACCAAAACCGGTTCGGTTACACCGGGGGCCAGGGAATCGACCACGCCGAGCTCGGCTCAGGGAAGCGCCAGCCCGGGTCCAGGACCGCGCGCACCCGTCGCTTGAGCGCGCGCAGCTCGGCGGGACTGATCAGCTCGCGCATCGTCTTGGCAAGCTGCCCCCGCTCCAGGTCCACGAGCCCGCGCTCGAGGTCACCGCACAGCTCGCCCGGCAGGGGCCGGCCCGAGTAATCCCAGATCACCGTCCGCAGCTTCTCGTCGGTGTGGAAGGTCAGGCCGTGGTCGATCACCCACACTCTGTCCGATGCGTCGAAGAGGCAGTGGCCCGACTTGCGGTCGGCGTTGTTGGCGATGACGTCGAACAGCGCGATCCGGAGCCATACGTCCGCGTGCGCCGCGTTCTGGCCGAGGAAGTGCCGCCGGTCGGCGTCGATGAACAGCTGCAGCGCGCCGACGCCGTGCGGCGCCTTCTCGCGCACGACCGTGGCCGGGATGTTCGGCCAGCCAAGCACCTTGCTCAGCTCATACGCCGCAACCTCGCGCCGGTACAGCGTGCCTGCCTCGAAATCCCACAGCGGTGACTCGCCCCGCGCCGGCTTGTAGACCGCCTGCAGTCCCGACGGCGGATGTGGTCCGAGGCGCGCGAGAAACGTGTAGTTGGAAGCGCCGTGGAGGAGTCCGAGGATCTTGAAGTCGGGCAGCTCCAGGAGCAGCTGCTCGGGCGACTCAGAAGACCGGGCGCGCGCCATTCATGACCGGGCACGGGTGGCCGGCGGGGTCCATGGGCAGCCCACAACGGGGGCAGAGAGGCCGGCCCGCGGAGAGCACCGACTCGGCCTGCACGGAGAACGCCACCACCTGGTCGGGGCTCAGCCAGAAGCGCACGCTGGGCGCGTCGCTGGCCTCGGTCTCCTCGGTCGACTCCCCGACCGCGGCCTGGCTCGCCACCAGCACGAACATCCGCCGGGCCTCGTGGTAGCCCAGGCCCATCTCTCCGATCTGCCACTCCGGCTCGCCCGGCGGGTCGGTGGCGCCGGCGGCCACGGACGATTCGGCCGCCTCGATCTGCTGCGCCTCGAGCATCTGGTGCAGCCGGGCCACGAGGGCCTGGATCTGGGATTTCTCGCAGCTCAAGGTCAGGGTCCGGCCCGAGCCTGTTGCCAGGAGAAAAAAGCGCCTCTGGCCGGGCTCGCCGACGGCCGCCACCGCGATGCGGTCGACCGGGTCGAGCTCGTAGATGGCCATCGACCCAAGCGTACGGGGTTCGTGGTTTTACGGCTCCAGATGCGGGGAACAAGAACATTCGTATTCACTTTGAATCTCAAATCCATCCCACCTGGAGGAACAGCGACATATGCCTAAAACCGTAGGAATCGACCTGGGGACGACCAACTCGGTCATCGCCGTCATGGAAGGCGGCGAGCCTGTTGTCATCCCTAACTCCGAAGGTTCCCGCACGACGCCCTCCGTGGTCGCCTTCACCAAGACCGGTGAGCGGCTGGTGGGCACGCTGGCTCGCCGTCAGGCGGCCGTCAATCCTGAGAACACCGTCTACTCGATCAAGCGGTTCATGGGCCGCAAGGTCGGCGAGGTCGACTCGGAGCGGAAGATCGTGCCTTACCAGGTCAAGCCGGGCAAGGACGACCGCGCCGTGGTGTTCGTCCCCGCCGTCAACAAGGAATTCACCCCGGAAGAGATCTCGGCCATGATCCTGCAGAAGCTGAAGGCTGACGCCGAGGCTTACCTGGGCGAGAAGGTGACCGACGCGGTCATCACTGTGCCTGCTTACTTCAACGACTCGCAGCGCCAGGCGACCAAGAACGCCGGGCAGATCGCGGGTCTGAACGTGCTTCGCATCATCAACGAGCCGACCGCCGCTTCCCTCGCGTATGGCCTGGAGAAGAAGGCGAACGAGACCATCCTGGTCTTCGACCTCGGCGGTGGAACGTTCGACGTCTCCGTCCTCGACGTGGGCGACGGAGTGTTCGAGGTCAAGTCCACCAACGGTGACACCCACCTCGGTGGTGACGACTACGACCGCCGCGTCGTCGACTGGCTCGCCGACGAGTTCAAGAAGCAGAACGGCATCGACCTGAAGGCCGACCGCCAGGCTCTGCAGCGCCTGACCGAGGCAGCCGAGCGGGCCAAGATCGAGCTCTCGAGCCGGCTCGAGACGACGATCAACCTCCCGTTCATCACGGCGGACCAGACCGGCCCCAAGCACCTCGAGATGACCCTGACCAGGGCCAAGTTCGAGTCCCTGACCGCGGACCTGACCGAGCGCACCCGCCAGCCGTTCCTGGCGGCGCTCAAGGATGCGAGCCTGACGCCGCAGCAGATCGACGAGGTCGTGCTCGTCGGTGGCGCGACGCGTATGCCGATCATCCAGCAGCTGGTCAAGGAGCTGCTCGGCGGCAAGGAGCCTCACAAGGGTGTGAACCCGGACGAGGTGGTCGCCGTCGGTGCGGCGATCCAGGCCGGCGTGCTCAAGGGCGAGGTCAAGGACATCCTGCTCCTGGACGTGACGCCGCTTTCTCTTGGCGTCGAGACCCTGGGCGGTGTCATGACCCGGCTCATCGACCGCAACACGACGATCCCAACCTCACGCTCGCAGGTCTTCTCGACGGCGGCGGACAACCAAACGTCCGTCGAGGTGCACGTCCTGCAGGGCGAGCGCGACATGGCGCGCGACAACCGCACGCTGGGGCGCTTCCACCTGGACGGCATTCCGCCCGCGCCGCGGGGCATGCCGCAGATCGAGGTCACATTCGACCTCGACGCGAACGGCATCCTCAACGTCAAGGCGCAGGACAAGGGCACGGGCCGTGAGCAGTCGGTGACGATCACCGCATCCTCGACCCTGAACAAGGACGAGGTCGACCGCATGGTGAAGGAGGCCGAGGCGCACTCCGCCGAGGACCGCTCCAAGCGCGAAGAGGTCGAGCTCCGGAACCAGGCGGATCACATGATCCACCAGGCCGAGAAGGTCATCAAGGAGAACGAGTCACGCATCCCCGAGGACGTCAAGACCGAGGTCAACGCGAAGCTCGAGGCGCTCAAGTCGGCGGCCAAGGGCTCGGACACCAAAGACCTGCAGCGGAAGATGGACGACTTCAACGAGTCGCTCCAGAAGATCGGCCAGCACATCTACCAGCAGCAGGGCGCGGCGGCGCCGAGCGGCGCTTCCTCTGACGGCTCGCCATCAGGTCAGGAGAAGAAGGAAGGCGACGTGGTCGACGCGGACTACCGCGAAGTCAACTAACTCAGGGCGTTGAATCAGGGCTCGGACTGAGGTCCGGGCCCTTTTCTTTTCAGGTCAAAAGTCCCATGGGCGCCATCCGCGGCCGGAGGTCGGTCGCGTTCTGGGGGTACTTCAAGGTGCGGCGGGATTCGACGTCTCGCGCCAAGGCAGCCGCTGCAGGCACGACCGACAACTGAGGCGCAGCGGGGGGTTCGCGCCCTTATTTTGTGCGCACATTGCAGGACTACTTCCGGCAGCGAACTCGGCTGTGGGCGGCGGCCGGCCTGTGGACCGGCCTCCTTCTGCTCGCTTTCGATCTCTATACCGCAGCTGTCGAGTTCATCCCGCAGTACCGGTTCCGTAACGACTTCAGACTGATCTACGGCGCAGCTCTCGCTGCCTGGACAAACGGCTACAGCCACCTGTACGACCTGACCGCGCAGAAGACCGCTACGGAGTCGCTCGGTTCCGGGATCTACTGGCAGCCTTACCTGAACCCGCCGCCGCTAGCGTGGCTTGCGACCCCATTCCTCGCTTTCCCTTTTGACTTCGCGCTGTTGGCCTGGAGCGTCCTGCTGCCGCTCGCCGCCTGGCTCGCGTGGCGCCTGGCGGGGCCCGGGTCGCGACTGACGCGGCTCGCACACCTTGCCCTGTTTGTCGGGGTGTTTCCGACCGCTTTCGGCGTGATGGTCGGCCAGCCCGTCGTGCTCGTGGCCGCCGTCGTCGCGGTGTCATGGTGGCTGGCCGAGCACCGGCGGCCGGTGCTGGCGGGCGTGGTCCTCAGTCTGATCGCGCTGAAGCCGCAGCTGGCGCTGCTGGTGCCCCTGTGTCTTCTCGTAGCCGGCCGTTGGCGGATCTTCTTGGCATGGCTCGGGGCCAGCGCGTTGATAGGCGCCATCGCTCTTTTGATGCTCGGCGGAGAAGGTCTGCAGCGCTATCGCGACGTGCTCTCGCTCGCGTCGCAGTGGGCGCCGACTCGGACCTTTGCAGTCGCCGGGCCGCTCGGATTGGGGCTGCAGACATATGCGGTGGAGCTGGTGGTTGTCGTGATCGCGGCATTTGCCGCCTGGCAGCAACGCAGCGGCGACGCGGGGCGCCTCTACGCGACTGGCATCGTCGCGTCACTGCTGTTCACGCCGTATGTCGGCTTCCAGGACTTCGCGATGCTGATCGTGGCGTCGTGGCTGCTGATCCGGTCGGGGGTGACGTCGTTCCAGGTCGGGGTGATGGTGGTGGGGTACGCGCTGCTGGAGCTGGTATTGCTGGTGCAGGCGGTGCCGATTCTCGTCGTCGAGGGAGCGCTGCTGATCTCGCTTGCCTGGCCGCCTCACTCGCAGAGGGTCATCGGATCGCTGCGGGGCCAGCGCTCGGAGTCCGCCGGCGCGATCAGGTAGACATACCTGGCCGAGTCCGAAGGCGCGAGGTAGAGCTTGAGGGTGCCGTCGTAGCGAAACCCCGTGTCCGTCGCGTCCGACGGCAGCTGCGGGTTGTGCTCCAAGGATCCCTGGAGAAAACGGTCGTCGAGCAGAGCGCCCCTGGTGTCGCGGATGTACTGGCGAGCCTGCGCCGACGAGGTCGCGTCGATCCCTGGCGGCCATCCCATGAACATCAGAGTTGCGGACTGCCATCCGCAGTGCTCCGGCCCGGCCGAAGACTCGAGCACCTCGTTGCTGACCTCGACGCCGTTTCGCGACCACGGCTGCCCGGGCCAGGCAGGCGGGTTGTCAAAGTAACTGGCAACCGTCGTGTGGGCCGGGTGCGCGGCCAAGAACAAAGCTCGGCCAACCACCGCGAGCAGGACGACCGCAACGAAAACCGCGGCGAGCTGCCAGCGCCACCGTGGCATGACCTCAATTGTCGGATGGTCCGGACGATCCGGAGATCGCGCTGGAGCCGACGGTGGGATTCGAACCCACGACCTGCCACTTACGAGGCGGCTGCTCTGCCAGCTGAGCTACGTCGGCGCGATGTTTTCGTCAGGAATTTTCCCGATTCCGAGAGGCCCTAGGCTAACATCGGACGGGGATGCGCACTCTCGACGTCGAGCGTCTTGCGGCCGGCGATTACGCTCTGATCAAGCCTCTTCTGGTCGAGCTTCACCTGGGCGAACAGGTCCACTACGAGGACCATCCGCAGCTGGCGCGCGAGGAGATCGAACGTCATCTGACCTCGGTTCCGTCCGCGTTTCGCGGCGAGAACGTCATCTACGCAGTCCGCGACGAGGTGGGCCTGGTTGTCGGGTTCTGCTGGATCGTTCTCTACGACCCGGGCACCGGGCTGGAGGGTGAGGTCGCGGAGCTGTACGTCGCCGAAGGTCACCGCGGGCGGGGCATCGGCGAGATGCTCGTCCGGCAGGCGGTCAGGCTTTTTGCCGAGCGTCGGGTCACCCTCGGCTACGTCTGGACCAGGCCCGACAACACGACGGCGATCAAGCTCTACAGCAACGCCGGGTTCGAGCCGAACCGCCAGCTCGTGATGACCTGGTACCCACTCGAGCCGCAGAGCTAGCCCCAACCCTCCAGACCTACTATCAAGCCCATGCGACCGATCGTGGCCGTCGCGGCCGCCCTCGTCCTGACCGCGCTCGTCGCCACGGGTGTCACGCTGGCCGTGCTGAAGCTCCAGTCGCGGACGAATCCGCAGGTGGTCAACCTCCGGCCCGGCGAGACGCTGACCGAGGACTCGGCCATCGTCCAGGCCGCGACCAAGGCCCGACCGGCCGTCGTCAGCGTCGTCACCCAGCACCAGCCGACCATCGTCGGGGGCTCCGGCTACCTCGCCACCACCGATGGCTACATCGTCACGAGCATCAACGCGGTCGCGGGCGCGACCGGGATGACGGTGCTCGTGCCGAGTGACTCCAGGACGCACGATGCCCGGCTCGTCGACTACGACTGCCAGACGGGCGTCGCGGTGGTGAAGATCGACCAGGTCAGCGGCCTGCCGACATTGGCCTTCGCGGACCCCACCGCGCTGGTCGCAGGGCAGGTGATCGTCGCGGTCGGAGGACCCGTCGACGGAGGCGCGGTGACCCCCGGCTACGTCAGCGCGATGCACCGAGTGACGGACTCGAAAGACCCGGTCAACTCCGGCCGGACCATCGCCTTCAGCGACACGATCCAGACCAGCGTCGCGATCGGCGACGGCACTTCGGGCGGCCCGCTGCTCAACGTGCAGAGCCAGGTCGTCGGGATCGCGATGGAGTCGCCCGCGACGCTGGCGGGCTTCGGCCTGAACGTCGCCGACATACAGGACGACGTCCAGCAGATCCTCAGTACTGGCAAGGTGGTGGTGGCATCGATCGGCGCGACGACGACCGATGTCACATCGGAGGCCGCGCTCCTCGACGGCCTGCCACAGGGCGCGCGACTCGTGACCATCGACACGGGCGGACCTTCTGCCGCCGCAAGCCTTCAGGCCGGCGACGTGATCACCCAGCTCGACGACGTGCACATCGACGCGGCCCATCCGCTCTCGCTGCTGCTGCGGTCGCGGTTTCATGCGAACCAGCGTGTCACCGTCAGCTACACGCGTGGTGGCAGCTCCACCCAGGCGCAGCTGACGCTGACCTCCGAGCACCCGACCTGTTCATGAGAACCCCACGAATGCAGAGGCTGCGCCTGCGCATTCGCGGGGGCCCCCGTTAGATGACCTCCGTCATATCGGGCAGCGTGCGCGAGTCGATTCACGACGCCCTGGTCAAGGCGGTCCGAGAGCTCGGCGTCGAAGGCGACATCCCCGACCTCGAGCTGGCGCGGGCGAAGCTGGCCTCGCACGGCGACTACGCCAGCTCCGCCGGCATGAAGCTCGCGCGGGCCCTGCGCAAGCGGCCTGACGACATCGCTCAGGAGCTGGCAGGAAGAGTCGATGTCGCGGATGCCGCCGCCACGGCTGTGGCGGAGAAGGGTTACGTCAATTTCCGCCTCAACGACGCGTGGCTCCAGAAGCTGTTCACCCGCGTGACTCCGTCCTACGGCTCGCGCGACCTTGGCCACGGCGAGCGCCTGCAGGTGGAGTTCGGGAGCATCAACCCGACCGGACCTCTGCACATCGGCCACGGCCGCGGAGTGATACTCGGCGACTCGATCTCTCGGGTGCTTGCGTTCACCGGCCACCAGGTTCAGCGCGAGTACTACGTCAACTCCGACAACACGCAGACCAGGCGGTTCGGCGCCTCCGTCTACGCGCGTCTGCACGGGCAGGAACCGCCGGAGGGCGGCTACACCGGAGACTACGTCAAGGAGATCGCCGAGATGGCGCGCGACGACCTCCCCGGCATCGAAACCCTTCCGGAGGAGGAAGCGGAGCCGAAGCTCCGCATGTATGCGATCGACAAGATGGTGGAGCGCATCGGCGCCACCGTCGCGCGTCTCGGTGTGCGCTACGACGAGTGGTACTACGAGAACAAGCTCTGGGAATCGGGGCTACCGCAGGCGGCGATCGAGCGCCTGCGCGAGACGGGCTACCTGAAAGAGAAGGACGGCGCGCTCTGGTTTGGCGATCCGGCCGAGGTCGAGGAAGAGGACCGTGTTGTGATTCGATCCAACGGACAGCCGACCTACTTCGCGTCCGATCTTGGCTACCTGCTGAGCAGGTTCGAAAAGCGCGGATACAACCGCGTGGTCGAGGTGTGGGCCGCGGATCATCACGGCTACGTGCCGCGGATGAAGTCCGCGGCCGCTGCGCTTGGATTCGAGCAGTCGAAGCTCGTGATCATCATCCACCAGATGGTCAACCTCAAGGAAGGCAAGATGTCCAAGCGCGCCGGCCGGTTCGTTGAGCTCGACGAGCTGATCGACCGGGTGGGATCCGACGCCGTGCGCTACTTCTATCTACTGCGATCGCCGGACACGACGATCGAGTTCGACCTCGAGCTTGCGGCGACGCAGGGCAATGAAAACCCCGTCTACTACGCGCAGTACGCACATGCCCGGCTGTCCAACGTCGAGGTGACGGCGAACGAGAAGCACCGGTCGCTGCCCGAGGTTGCGGACGTCTCGCTTCTGACCCAGGCGTGGGAGCTGGACGTTGCCCGCCAGCTCGCGTTCTGGCCCGATGTCGTCGAAGAAGCGACCACCCTGCTCGAGCCGCACCGCATCCCTTACTACGTGCACGACCTGGCGACCGCGGTCCACCGCTTCTACCACGCGGGCAACGCCGAGAGCCAGTACCGGGTCGTGGTCGACGATGCGCGCTTGACAAGAGCCCGGCTGGAGCTCTGCCGCGCCGCGCGTCACACTTTGAAGGCCGCGCTCGACCTGATGGGCGTCAGCGCGCCAGAAAGGATGTAACGAGACCCCGCATTGGACGTCACCTGGCTCGGACACGGTTGCTTCCGGTTGCGCGGCCGCGGCGCGGCGGTCGTGACCGACCCGT
>DATKFA010000280.1:0-3860 GCA_035511715.1 Candidatus Acidiferrum sp.
CCGTCGCGCAGGGCGTGGTCGTAATGCGCGGCAACGACGTCGTGCCCGGACTCGCAAAGTGCAAGCAGCAAAGCGGTCGAGTCAGGACCGCCCGACACCGCGGCCAGCACCCGCCCCCCCAGGACGTTTGGCGTCAAACGCACCGAAATCGGCCCGCGATAGGGACGTTTGGCGTCAAACGCGGCGAATTGAGGCGGGAAAAAAACGGCCATGGTGGTGCCGGGTGGACTCGAACCACCGACAACGCGATTATGAGTCGCGCGCTCTACCACCTGAGCTACGGCACCGCAGCGCGTAATTTAGGGGTCCCCGCGAAATCTCGCCGAAGGCTCAGATTTCGTAGGGGATCGAAGCTTACCGAGCCGCCTGGACGCGCGCCTTCAGCTTGCGCTTCTTCCGCCGGTGCTTGTCGATTGCAACGCGTTTTCGCTTGTTCATTCCTGGTTTCCGTACGGAAGCGTAACCAAAGGCCGCTCGCGAGCTGAGATTCGAGGGTGCCGCGGCAGAATATACGGCCTTGATCGGCGAGGCCACCCAGACCGTCGAGCGTCCCGCCATCGGTTCGATCGCGGTCGTCGCCGTCTTCACCGTTTCCATCTTCACCGGTGCGTTCCTGCTCTTCCTGGTCGAGCCAATGGTCGCCAAGATGGTGCTGCCGACCGTCGGCGGAACGCCCGCGGTCTGGACGACCTCCGTCCTCTTCTTCCAGACCGTGCTCCTGGCGGCGTATGGGTACAGCCACTGGCTGGCGATGCGCTTGACCTGGCGCGTGCAGGCGGTGGTGCATGGTCTCGTCCTGCTCGTGCCGCTCGTGGTGCTGCCGATCCACCTCATCCAGGGCTGGAACCCGCCCTCCAACGGCAGCCCCGTCCTCTATCTCATCCTGCTGCTCTCGGCCATGACCGGGCTCCCGTTCTTCGTCGTCGCCACGACGTCTCCTCTCGTCCAGCATCTCTTCTCGCGGACGGACCATCCTGACGCCGCCGACCCGTACTTTCTCTACCGCGCCAGCAACCTCGGCAGCGCCGTCGCCCTCATCGCTTACCCGGCCGTTATCGAGCCGCACCTCGGTCTTCGCGCGCAGTCGCAGATCTGGTCGGTCGCCTACATCTCGTTCGTCTTGCTGGTCGTGCTGTGCCTGGCTCTCGTGATGTGGACGCGGGGCCAGTCCGTGGTAAGTCCGGCGGCGCCCCTCGGCGGCTCCACCCGCACCAGCTCGTTGACCTGGAGGCGGCGCATCCGCTGGGTCTTGCTCGCGGCCGTCCCCTCGACGTGGATGCTCGCGGTGACGTCGTACTTCACGACCGTCGTCCGACCGATGCCGCTGCTGTGGATCATCCCGCTCGTCCTCTACCTCTTCTCCTTTGCGGTCGTCTTTGCGCGACGGCCACCGATCCCGCGCCGCTGGCTCAATCGCATCTTTCCCTTCTATGCGCTGCCGGTGCTCGGGATGGTCCTGCTCGGCGGCGGCGGACCGTTCTTCGCTCTTGCCGCGCTCCACTTCGGCGCCTTCTTCCTTGCCGCGCTCCTGTGTCACGGCGAGCTGGCCGCGGACCGGCCCGCGGCCGGCGACCTGACCGAGTTCTACTGGTGGATCGCGGTCGGTGGCGCCAGCGGAGGGCTGTTCACTGCGGTCATCGCGCCGGTCGTCTTCAACGACTTCTATGAGTACCCGATCGCGATCGTGGCCGCTGCGCTCTTGCGTCCGGCCCTTGCTGCGCGAGGCGGGCGGCGATCGGTGCTTGCGGACTATGCATTGCCGACAGCTGTGGCGGCCGGCCTGCTCGCGGTGTTGGCAATCGGCGCGGTGAGTGGCGTGACCGCTCGGCTCGATCGCGTGCCGGTGACCAACGCCGCAAGCGGCTCGGATCTGCTCCGCGTCCTGATCGTGTTCGCAATCCCTGCCGCCGTCTCGGCCGCGTTCTCGTGGCGACCGGTCCGATTCGGCCTGACGCTGACCGCGATGGCGCTGTTGAGCCTGCTGCCCCTCGGGTCGCAGAACGTGCTGTTCCAGCAGCGCGATTTCTTCGGGGTGCACAAGGTCGTGACCGGGGTGGCGGGCGACCGCCACGAGCTCATCGACGGCGGCGTCATTCACGGGGTCCAGCTGACGGACCCATCGGTGCGAGACACTCCAGCCGCGTACTACTCGCCGTTCGGTCCGGTCGGTGATTTCTTCAGCGCCGAGAGTGCGGTCGACGGCGCGTGGAGTATTGCGGCCATCGGCCTCGGCGCGGGGTCGATCTCTTGTTACGCACAACCGGGGCAGAGCTGGACGTACTACGAGATCGATCCGACCGTGGTCCAGATCGCGAGGAACCCATCCCTGTTCACATTCCTGAGCGACTGCACCCCCAACGCAAAGGTCAGGCTGGGCGACGGCCGAATCACGATGGCCAGCGCTCCGGACCGAACCTACGACGTGATCGTGGTCGATGCTTTTGGCGGCGATGCCGTGCCCGTGCACCTTCTCACCCGTGAGGCGATCGAGCTTTACCTCGCGAAGCTGCGGCCCGACGGCGTCCTGCTGTTCAACATCTCGAACAAGTACGTCGACATCGCGACGGTTCTCTCCGGCGAGGCTGCAGCGCTGGACCTGGTGTCTTATGTGAAGGCAGATGTCGACGTGACGCCGAACCACGCCGCCCTCGGCCAGTTCCCGTCAGCCTGGCTGGTCATGTCTCGCGATTCACGCAATCTCAAAAGCCTGCCCGAGATGCCTGGCTGGCAGCCGCAGACCGCGAGCGGCGAATCGTCCGTGTGGACTGACGACTTTTCTGATCTTCTGACCGTCATGCGCCTGGGCTGACGTCAGAGGGAGGTGGTTGCGGAGCTTGGATTCGAACCAAGGACCTTCGGGTTATGAGCCGCCTGGCCGTTGCTGCGTCATCCGACTCCTGCCGCAGTTGTATTGGAGTCGGCTGGTGGATGCCGCCAATGTGCCTCCTTTCCAGACGCCTTCCGACAGCCTGCGGTGCGCAAACCGTGCGCAAGAAGACGTGCGCAATCGGCCCTCGCGTCTTCTTTTTAATGGGTCAGTCTTCAGGTGGTCTGCGGAACTGCTCCGCCGTTTTCTTGACCAATTCGATCAGCTTGTGGTGATTTTCAAACTTGACTGTCTTGCTAGTCGAGGTCTGATTCAGCGCGTCAATCAATTCCTCGAGATGAGCCACTAGGCCGCAAATTGTGGAGCTAGGTTGTGGCTAGCGGCAGCTCCATTTCGTCGCCGACCACTTCTGTTCGGCGGCCAGCGCGTGGGAAGGTGATGTTCGAGCCACGGGCCTTCGGGTACTTGAGCTGCTGCGTACCCTTCAACAGGCCCTCCACGGTGAGCAACTGGATCGCGGGGAACTTGCCCCAAGTGTGAGATTCGTAGAAGCCGGCCGATGCGGCGATGGACCGCATGCCCCTGGTGGGCTCGTTGAAGGAGATTAAGGCTCCAACCTGAGCACCGGTCTTCTGGACGACTCCAATCAGCGCGTCGACATACGTGGGCTGCATCGCCCCGGCCTTCACTGAAAGTACGACCTGACCCACGTTTCGTCCGTCCTCGGTGAAGTAGAGGCGCCCGTCGATGCCCTTGTCGCCGCCCTTGCGATCGCTTCCCGCCTGGCGGGCTCCAACGAGGCCGAGGGCCCAGGCCTGGAACTGCCACGGGTCTTCTCGGGCCAACTGAGCCGCATCCTCAACCGTTGTTGGTTCGCCGACCACCTTGTAGGACGACTTGATGTCCTCGCCGTAAGCGCCCTGGAGGCGAAACCGGATCAGGTTGATAGCCAAATGCGTAATATCGATGCCGATCCAGCGTCGCCCAAGTCGCTGGGCGGCGTCGATGGTGGTACCGCAGCCGCAGAAGGGAT
>DATKFA010000281.1:0-3537 GCA_035511715.1 Candidatus Acidiferrum sp.
CAACTTCGACGGGTCGACGTGCCCGGGCAGCCCTGCCAACCACCTGGACAACGGCGGTGGCAACAACTCGCTCGACTACCACACGACCGACGGCAGCGCGATGCCGCAGAACCCCGACATCGCGCCGCCGACCCAGTACGAGAACGCCGCCCCTGTGCCGCCCAACGTCGTCTACAACTCGGCCGCGGCGGCGCAGGACGCGAACGGTCACTGGAAGCCAGGCATCTACAACGGTTTCGCGCCCAGCGGTGGAACGATGAACGGCGGCGTCTACAAGATCATCAACGCGTCGAGCATGGCGCTCGGCAACATCACCAACACGACCTACACGCCCTCCGGAAGCGCGGACACCAGCGGCGCCGTGGCCATCGTCATCGACGGCTCGGACGCCGGCCTTGACATCAGCCAGGCGGTGCTCAACGGCCTCGACGACCTGCACCCCGCGAACTACGTCGGTCTCCGCGACCCGATGGGCACGCACAACTTCGTGATCTGGGGCGGCGGCGCGAACCCCTACACCGCCGGCCTCACGATCGGGCCGCACGCGGGCACCGACATGAGCGGGATCGTCTACCTGCCCAAGAGCCCTTATGTCAGCGACGGCAACTCGAGCCCGTCGTTCACCGGGTCGCTGATCGTCCAGAGCATGACGGTCCACGGCGGCGGCAACGGCCAGCAGGTCTTCAAATGGGTTTGCGGGCTCAACGCCGTCGCCGGTCAACCCTACGACGGAGGCCTCGTCCGCTAGCTAACCCGGCAGCTCGATCGTGAACGTGCTCCCCGCGCCCCATTCGGTCTTGACCCGAATCGTGCCTCCGTGCCGCTCCACCACGCGCCTCGCGATCGCCAGCCCCAGCCCGCTGCCCGAATCGCTGCGCTGAAATCGTTCGAACAGCGCCGCCAGACGCTCCTGCTCGATACCGGGACCGCTGTCCGCGACATTGATCACCGCACCGTCCACCCGCAGCCGCACCTCGGCTCCGCGGGGGCTCACCCGCACAGCGTTGTCGACGAGGTTCGCCACCGCCTCGCGCAGCAGGTCCTTGTCGGCGCTGATGCGCGCGCGCGATCCGACCTCCGTCACGAGCTCCACGCCGGACGTCGCCGCCTGCGCGGTGTACGCGCGCACGACGTCAGACGTCAGCTCGGCCAGGTCGACCAGCTCTCGGCGCAGCGGCACGTCTTCGTCGGCGTGCGCCAGCGACCGCAGGCGGCCGAGCATGCGCTTCATGCGCTCGGCCTCCGCAACGCTATCGACGATGGCGCTGCTGGCCGATCCGCCACGCGAAGCACGGCGGAGGATGGCGAGGTTGGTCATGATCGTCGCCAGCGGCGTGGCGACCTGGTGCGACACATCGGTCAGGAACCGCCGCTGAGCGGCCAGCACGCCCGCGATCTGCTCGTTCGCGCGTGCCTGCGCCTCGATGGCCTGGTTCATGCGGTAAATCATCGGCAGCACCACCAGAGGGAGCGGCGCCGCGAGCGGCGCCTCCACCGCCAGCACCGAGATGCTTACCGCGCACGCGCCCAGGGTGAGAAGCGCGGGCCAGATGCCGGAGGCCGCACGCCTGAGCAGCGGAAGGTACGGCTGCCTGCTGTGGAGGGCGGCCGGCACGACGGCCAGGCACAGGTTCACACACAGATAAAGGAATGCCGCGACGCTCTCGCGCACCACGCCGATCTGATCGAAATCCACGGCGCGCGTGCTCACGACGGCCGCCACCGCCGCCGCCACGAGCGTGTTGCCCGCGTTGAACAACGCCTCCGGCCGCGTCCGACCGGCGACCAGGTTGCCGGCCAGCACGCTGAACGCAGCGGTGACCGGTCCGATCCAGGGCGGCAGGAGGAACACCGCGACAAGGCACGGGAGCGCGCCCAGGTTGACCTTCTGCTCCGGCCCGATCTTGACCGGGAACTTCTCCGCCAGCACCACTCCCACGACGCACGCCGGGACGAGCGCCCACCGCCATGGCTGCACGAGCCCGAATCCGCCCGCGATCGCCGCGATCACCGCTAGGACCACACCGGCGGCGGGGACCCCGAGGATGGCAGCCCTCAGCGGCCGGTCGAGGCCCTTGAAGGTCAGGGGCTGGCTGCTCAGGTGATCGGCAGGTGCAGGTGGAGCGTCACCACGCTGATTCCTTCCCCGGTGTCGCTCACCCGCCAGCGGTATTCCGACGACATGACGCTGGCGCGCGTCGGTACGAAGACGTAGACCGTGATCAGCGTGCCGCCGGTCGAATCCCGGGTGGCGACTGCGGTGTCGTAGACGTTGTTTTTGAGGTGGAGCGCGTACGGCGGCAGGTAGACCTGGTTGTTCACCGTCAGGTTGTTGCCGCCGGGCGTGACCACCTGAATCGGCGGGTCCGATACGCACCAGGCGACGTTGGCCGAGGCCGACACCTGGGCCGCCAGCAGCATCGCCCCCGCCACCAGCACGCCGACCACCGCGCCCCTCGCCTTCACTGCTGTTTCCCTATTCCGGATCCGCGCTGAACCGGTAGCCCAGGCTGCGGACCGTATGGATCAATCGCGAGCCGCCATTCTGCTCGAGCTTCTGGCGGATCCTCGAGATGTGCACTTCCAGGGAGTTCGACTCCGGTCCGGTCGTCACCGCCCAGACCGCTTCCGCCAGCTGGGCGTAGGTGACCAGCTGCCCGGCGTTCCGCATAAGCGCCGCCAGGATGCGGAACTCGATGCCGGTCAGGCCGAGCTGCCTCTCGCCGCGGGTGGCCCGACCCTCGCTCAGGTCGACCACGACATCGCACGAGGAAAGGCGGGCGCCGCCCTTGCCGCGGTGACGCCGGATCACGGCCTCGACTCGGGCCATCAGCTCCTCGAGCTCGAACGGCTTGGCCACGTAGTCGTCCGCGCCGAGCTTCAGACCCGCGATGCGATCGCTGACCGATGACCGCGCGCTGATGCCGACCAGGGCCGCGTCCGTCTCCGCCCGGAACGCCTCGAACAGCTCCGGGCCGTCGTTGTCCGGCAGCATCAGGTCGAGCAGGACCACGTCCGGGTTCCACTGGCGCACCAGGTCGAGACCGCGCCCCGCGGAGTCAACCGCGCGGACGGTGTAGCCTTCCTCTCCCAGCCCGGTCGCTACGGCGCGCGCGAGGCGCCGGTCGTCCTCGACCAGGGCAACCTTCCACTTGATGCTCATGCCGACGGAATTCTCCCATGGAACTTGCATCGGTTCGTGGCTCTAGGAGTAACGCGTGAACTCGCTCCCGCGTTCGTAGACCCGTGGGCGTAGCACGCCGGCTGGCGCTTGCCGTGGCCGTCCTCGCCGCCCTTTTCGGACCAGGCGCCGCCACCCTGTGGAGCATCACCCCGGATGTTTCGGACATCCAGGGTCGCGTCGCAGCCCTCGCCGCCGAGCACAATGTGCCGCTGCTCAACGAGGACGAGGTACCCAGGGTGCTCGCGGAGGCGGTGGTCGCGACGGAGGACGAGCGGTTCTACTCCCACCACGGCGTCGACTCGATCGGACTCGGCCGGGCCGCGCTGTACGACGTCGTGAACGTGTGCCTGTGC
>DATKFA010000282.1:0-8143 GCA_035511715.1 Candidatus Acidiferrum sp.
GCGAAGGTGATCCTGGCCAGCCTCAAGCTCGATGGGCAGCAGTAGAAGAAAAGGAAGAGGCCAGGCCCTCGTCGAGCTTGCCCTGGCCCTTCCTATCCTGATCGTCCTGGTCGCGGGAGTGCTGGAGTTGGGCCGCGGCTATGCGTTCGCCACCGAGACCTCGGACGCGGCCCGCGACGCTGCCCGTTACGTGGCCGGCAAGATCTCGACGACAAACGGCCCCGGGCTGCCGGCCATGTGCACCCTGGTCACAGCGGACCTCGCGGCCGTCACCACCAACGTGGTGTGCCCGACCCAGGTCAACCACGCGCCGCCGTTCGTGGCCGGTGTGGATTACACGACGCCGGTCGCCGGCCAGGCGGTCGTCGCCGTGTACTGCGGAACCTCCGCGAACTGCCGCGGCTCGGCCCAGGCGCTCTATCACTCGGAGGTCGATGTCTCGGTCTACTACGGATTCAGCGATCTCAACGTCCTCGGCGGCGGGATCACGATCTCCGGGTCGAGCCGGGCGACGACGTCATGGTGAAGCCCGTCCCGCGGCCCGTCCGGCGCTTCGCGCCACCTCCCCATAAATGGGGAGGACTAATTTCCGGCCAGGCTCTCGTGGAGTTTGCGCTCGTCGCGCCGATCGTTTTTCTGCTCATCGGTGCGACCGTGGACCTGGGCCGGGGGCTCCTCATCTACACGACGCTGCAGGGCGCGTCGCGCGAC
Source organism: Candidatus Acidiferrum sp. (assembly GCA_035511715.1). Lineage (GTDB taxonomy): Bacteria > Chloroflexota > Dormibacteria > Dormibacterales > Dormibacteraceae > 40CM-4-65-16. The sequence goes on from DATKFA010000282.1 coordinate 712, forward strand.
CTGGCCCGCCAGGCGGTGCTGTCCTACTACAGCGGCTCCAATACGCTGCCACCCACCTGCACCAAGCTGGCGGCTCCGTGCTCGTTGGGCCCATTGACCAACGGCGCGCACCAGCTCGATGCGCTGGGAATGTCCGTCGTGTATCAGGACTCGACGGCGATCAACACTGCGCCTTCGTACGGAACCTACGTGGCCAACGCGAACCCGCTGCAGCCGGGAACGATCACGCTCACAGGCGCCATCAGCTCCAGCACGGTCTACGTCTTCGTGTATGAGCTCGACTCGACGGTGGGCAATCCCAATCCGCGGTGGAGCTGTCCCACGTGTTCGGCTGCCAACGGCGCGGCGGTTCGGACATCGGGTCATCAGCTCGTCGTGGTCGACCTGAAGCTGCAGTGGAAGCCCGTTCTCAACACCCTCCTGGGCATCCCCAGCGCGATCACGTTCGATTCGCAGTCGGTCGAGCGGCTGGAGTTCTGATGCGCCGCCAGGGTCAGTCTGGTCAGGTGCTGGTGATCGTCGCCGTATGGCTGGTGGCGCTGATCGGCTCGGCCGCCCTGATCCTTCTGACCGGGTCGGTCGAATGGCAGCGCAACCAGCTCCAGCAGATCGCCGACCAGGCGGCGCTCGACGCCGCGCTGAAGGTCGGCGTCGGATGCACCGCCGCGTCGGCGAACACGGTGATCACGGAGGCGGACAACTTCATCGCGACGCAGCGCACGCGCACGGGCACGCTGAACGTCGGCGGAGGCTCGTGCTCCGCCGGCTACACCGGCACCGACACGTTTTCGAGCGGCGTCACCGCGACGATCGTCTATCCGTACCGGGCGCATCAGCAGCAGGTGGCCGTGACCCTGACCGAGGCGCTGCCGATCTCGTTCGGCACCAACCTCGGCGCGACCAACACCAACGTCACGCGACGCGCCGTGGCGCAGCAGCTCAACGGCTCGACCGCGGCGGTGACGGCGACGACGCTCTCGTGCACCGGCGGACAGTTCAACGTCGCGGGCAGCGTCGTCGCGTCCAACGCCATCGCGCTCAGCGGCAGCTGCGCCATCTACGCGCACGACCGCTTCGACGCTGCGTCGGGCACCTACTCTGACCTCGGCAACGCTTCGGTTTACGCGAGCGGGCAGACATGGGTCGGCGGCGGAGGGCGGTGCGTCGCCGGTGCGAGCAGCGGCTCGAGCAACGCGGTCTGCGCCGACGGCTTCGAGGTGACGGGCCACAACTCCATGACCTGCGGCACGAGCGGCACCAGCTCTTACCTCGCCGCGGGCGACGCCGCCGTCAACCCGAACCCGTGCGCGGCCGGGGCCGGGGCTCAACCGGTCGCGCCGCTCTCGACCGCGCTGCCCCCCGAGCCCAACGCCGATCCGACGATCACGACCACCCTGCCCGGCGGCGTGGCATGCAGCGCCGGCGCGGCGTACGGAAATATCGTGGTCAACGGCGTCACGGTGGGCACGGGCAACGCGGCGGTGCCGACGCAGGACGCAAGCGGGTACGTCCACTTCAAGACCGGTTGCTACGGCTACCTGAACGTCGGCAACCTGGGCTCGTCAGGGAGCATCACGAACCGCCAGGTCGGGTTGGAGAGCGCGCGGCAGCGCCACTTCGTGATGGGCTCGCTGCCGGGTCTGAGCATCGCGGGCACCCTCCTCGTCGCGACTTTGACCTCTGACGAATCGCCCAACAAGGCCACACCACCGTCGGCGAACTGGCTGTTGGCCGCGCAGGCCACCCAGGCGGGCGCGGGTCGGACGGAGATCTGGTACTACCCGAACAACCCTGGCAACCTCCAGAACTTCCAGTTCGCGTTGAACCCGGCGACCATCTTCGGCGAGGTGCAGTTCACCGAGTGGACGGGCGCCCTGGCGGCACCCCTGGACCGGACCGGCTCGACCGCCGTTGCGGTCGCGACGACCACGACCGCCAACGCCACGTCCGCCGCCACGACTGCCGCCAACGAGCTGGTCATCACAGACGAGGCGTACAGGATCCCGGCCGGGCAGACGTTCACTCCAGCAGCCACCTACACGACCCTGGTCAACGACCCCACCAACGGCTTCTCCTCCGAATACCGCGCGAATGTAGCGGTCGGCGTGCAGAGCGAGACGGTGACGACCAGCCAGGCAACGCCGTGGGCCAACGTGATCGCAACCTTCAAGCCTGCGGCCGGCGTCGTCCCCAACGGCGCGGTTCTCGATCCTGGCTTCTACTACTTCAACGGGTCCGGGTTCGCGGGGGGAGGCGGCATCTGCCTGAACGGCGGCCTCTTGCTCGCCCGAGATGTGACCCTCGAGTTCGTCAACTCCGCCGGGTTCTCCTCCGGCACCTGCGCCGCCGGCGGCGGCGCGGCCTGCGTGGCTGCCGCGTGCGCCTTTGGTTCCGACCCCTGCTCGATCGCGGCCTGCCCGCCGAACGTGGCGGCCGACTCGGCGGGTGGGGGCTACGAGTGGTTCGCCGCGCCCTGCAACCAGGCGCCGGCCGGAGACGCCGGGTGCAGCGGGTCAGCCTGGTGCCCTGTTGGCGACCGCGCCTGCTGGAACCTTCTCGTCTGGGCGCCAAGTACGACCAGCGGCCAGATCGCCATAAAGGGAACCGTCGCCGAGGCGTGGCTTCTCGGCTCGATCTACTGGCCGGGCACCTGCACATACGCCGCCAACGGGGGCAGCCTGATCGCCGGAACGGTCTCGTGCGGAACCCTCTCCATCTCGGCCGCGGCCGGGGCCGGCACCTCGATCGGGAGCGACTATGGGGTCAGCACCGCCCTGGTGGAGGCCGTTCTCGTCGAATGAGTTGCTTTTGGGCGTCCCTTTTGCGAGGCTTGCGCGCGGTCACATGTCTATAGCCACCTCAGCGCTCGGTCGCCGCCGTGGCGGGCGCCTCTACATCGTCATCGGCGCGGTGATCGCGGTCGTCGCGTTCATTACCGCGACGGGCATCGCCTTGCTGCCGTCCTTTCAGTCGACCGCCGGCGGCACGCGAGTCGTGGTCGCCAGCCACGACATCAAGGCGCGGACGCTGATCCAGGCCTCAGACCTCACGCTCAAGAGCGTCAGCCCGGCTCCGCCGCAGTCGTTCGCCGACGTCAGGGACGTCACCGGCAAAGGCGCCAGGGTCGACATTCCTGGCGACAGCCCGATCACCTCCAACCTGATCGCCGCGTCGGGCGACCTCCTCAGCACCAGCGACGTGGCGTTCCTTGCGATACCCGAGGGCTGGATCGCGGTCACTATCCCGACCGGCGAGCAGGTGGGCGTCGGCGGCTATGTCCAGGTCGGCGACCGCATCACGATGCTGGCCACGATCAACACTGAGACCTTCGGTCAGAACCCCGGCACCTCCGTGGTTCGGACCGTGTTCCGAGATGTGGACGTGCTGCGGGTCGGGCCCTCGTCGGGCGGTGCTGGGTCGGGCACGGCCGCCGGAACACTGACGAGCAGCCTGACGGTCCTGATGACGGCCTGTGACTCGGAGTACCTCTTCTGGCTTCTCAACAACGCGACGATGAAGTACGAGCTCGAGTCCTACAAGGACTACGGCAGCCTTCCCACCGCAGCTGACGGCAAGTGCCCCAACGTCTCGGCCGCGGGAGGGGTCGGTCCGCGAGACGTCGACAGCCGCTGGCACTTCACGACGCACTAGCGGCATGGGCACAGTAGTCATCCTGGTCGCCGTCGCGGCGGCCATTGGCGCCGCGCTCGTCTTCTACGGAGTTGTCCGTTCGCAGCAAGCGTCTGGGCCCGACCAATCAGTGCGGGTCTCGTACCGAACCCTCGCCGACGTCCGCGAACAGCTCCGCCGGCGCTTCGAGCCAACGGGCACACCGGCATGGATCGCGTCGGAGCAGCGCACGAGCAAGCTGCAACGCGATCTCGTCAGCGCGGACGTAGAGCTGCGCCCCTACGAGTTCCGCATCCTGCAGCTTGGCGCCGCCCTCGTGTTCGCGGTGGTCGGACTCCTCCGCTTCGGCGTCGGCGCCGAGTTCCTGGTGCTGGCGGTGCTGGGCTACGTTCTCCCGTCCTTTTATCTGCGCAACCGCCGCGGTCACCGACTGCGCCAGTTCGACGCGCAGCTGCCGCGAGCGATGGAGCTGATCGCCAACTCGATGAAGGCAGGACAGTCGGTGGCACAGTCATTTACCGCCGTGGTCGACAACGCCGTTCCCCCCGTCTCCGACGAGTTCACGCTCGCGCGCCGCGAGATCGAGCTCGGCGCCTCGGTGGAGAGCGCGCTCAACAACATGGTGCGGCGTATCGGGAGCAACGACCTGCGCCTGATGGTCATGGTGATCACGATCCAGCGGTCGGTAGGCGGCGACCTGCCCGCGATCCTGGTCACTCTCGCCGACACGATGCGACAGCGGGAGGAGATGCGCGCTGAGGTCAACGCAGCCACGGCGCAGTCGCGCGCGACCGCGCTGATCATCACGCTGCTACCCATCGTCGCGGCGCTTCTTCTGTACTTCCTCGTCCGCGACTACTTCAGGCCGATGCTCGTAAACCCGCTCGGATGGTTCATTCTCGCGGTCGCCGCGCTGCTGCTCTTCGTCGGCAACGTCATCATCCGGCGGCTGACGGCGATCGCATGAACGCGCTGCCCATCGTGATCGGCGTCGCGGCGGCGCTCGGCGCATACCTGCTCACCATCGGTGTCATCGCTTCGCGGTCGATGGACGCCGCGACCCTGGCGCGGGAACGACTTGCGCGGCAGGAGGTTGGTCTGGGCCAGAGCGCCGTCGCGCTCGAGCTGGAGAAACCGCTGCGCGAGCGGCTGCTGGGCCCGCTAAGGCGCTGGTTCGAGCGCCAGGCCCTGCGCCTTACGCCCGAGGCGCAGGCCGCGAACTTCCGGCGGCAGCTCGACTTCGTCGGCAACCCGTTCAACCTCGACCCGGCCGGCGTGCAGACACTCCGTATCGCGGCTGCCGCGGCGCTGGGCGCGGTGGGGACGGCCATCGGGATCTTCATCGGGACGCCGTTTGCGATTGCCGTCGCCCTCGTCGTCGGTGTGGCCGCCGGCTTCTGGTTTCCAGTGCTGTGGCTGGACCAGCTGGTGCGGGACCGCCGCGCCGAGCTCGAGGCCTCCCTGCCGAACGCGCTGGACGTGGTGGCGATCAGCATGGAGGCCGGCCTCGGCCTCGACCGCGCGCTGGAGCAGCTCGTGCGGCACCAGGACGACTCGCTCACCCTGCTCGTCGCGCGGGCGCTGCGCGAGATTCAGCTGGGCAGGTCCCGGCCCCAGGCGCTCGAGGATATGGCGCGCGCGACGGGGATCGAGGACTTCATATCGCTCGTGCGCGGCATCCTGTACGCGGAGAAGACCGGTGTGCCGATCGCGCGGACGATCTCGGCACACGCTGCCCAGATGAGGGTCAAGCGGCGCCTGAAGATCCGCACCGAGGCCGCCCGGGCATCGCTCAAGATCCTCCTCCCCACCGTGGGTTGCGTGTTCCCGACGCTCTGGCTGATCCTCCTCGGACCTGCGCTCATCATCGTCCTGACGCTGGGCCACTGACCGGATAGTCCGGACCATCCGAGGTTCAGGCCAGGAACGGGTTCGTCTTTCGCTCGCGGCCGATGGTGGTCGCGGGGCCGTGACCGCTGTACACGATCATGTCGTCGGGCTGCGTGAGCAGCCTCGTCTTGATGGCTTCGATCAGCGCGGCGCCGTCCGAGTTCGCAAAGTCCGAGCGGCCCACCGAGCTCGCGAACAGGGCATCACCCGTGAAGAGAAAGCCGTCGATCTTCAACGTGACTCCGCCCGGGCTGTGGCCCGGCGTGTGCAGGACCTCGAACTCGAGCGATCCGGCGCGGTACGGCTCGCGCTCGACCAGGTCGACGACATGGTCATGCTGAGTGGCAAGCGGCCCGAACTCGCGACGTAGCGGCTCGCCTTTCTCGATGACATTCCGTTCCCTTGCATGCACCGCGATGGGGACGTCGCCAAACGCCTCCCGCAGCTCGTGCAGCCCGGCGATGTGGTCGAGGTCGGTGTGGGTCAGCAGGATCGCGCGCACGTTTGCGCCGCTGCGGCGCGCCGTGTCGATGACGAGATCCGGCTCGAGGTTGGAATCGATGATCACGGCGTCGTGGGTCTGGTCGTCCTCCACCAGATAGGAGTTGGTGCCGAAGCGGCGGTCTGCGGTGACCTCGACCTGGATCGTCAACGGGCTTTGCGGACGGTCACGCGGCCCAGGTGCTCGCCCTACTCGCGGGCAGCGCCGACCTGCTCCTTGCGCTCGCCATTTGCAGCTTCATCGCTACCACGAACGGGACGCACTGCGGCGCGCGCCCCACCGAGAGCATCCGCCTTTGAGACTCGCTTCGGTCGGAGGAACGGCCACAGGTAGGCGAGGCCCCAGGCGGTCTTGGCCGCCTCGTTGACGAGCTCCGATCCCCAGTCGATCGAGCGATCGGTCTGCATGTTGTAGTGGAACCCCGTCGCGACCCAGATCAACCACAGCACCGCGGTGACGGCGAGCCAGCGCCACTCGATCTGGACCTTCGCCTCCCAGGCCATGATGATGGCCGCCGCCCCGACCGGCAGCCAGCCGGGCGCGCCGGGAAGGCGACCGCCGCTCATCCAGTAGCCGGTTATCTCCCATGCGATCTCGAACCCGAACACCCACGCCAGGGCGGCGAGCTGTCCCTGCAGCGGTTGGCGGCGCAGGGCGCCGATGACGACGAGAAGCACGCCCATCGCCACTGTGCTCGTCCGGATGCCGACACCCGGGAAGAAAACGATGTCGTGGACGATGTTGGCGGGCATCTGGGAGTGTCAACGATAACGTCCGGTCCCGCGATCGCTTCCCCTCATCGTGCCGGCCAAAGACAGGAAAGTGGGCTGCCTCCTTTCAGGAGGCTTCGCGGGCGACGGTGTGCACGTCCTTGACGCCCTCGAGCTTCTCCATCAGGCGCGAGAGCTGCGCGAGCGAGTCGATCTCCACTGTCGCCGACACGACCGCGGTCTTGTCGTCGTACACATGCACCTCGAGCGCCGACATGTTGACGCGATTCTCGGCGACGACCGTCGCGATGTCGCGCATCAACCCCTGGCGGTCCCAGGCCTCGATCTTGATCGCGACCGGGTAGAGGTGCGTGGCGTCTGATTCCCAGTCGACCGGCACCACCCGCGCGGAATCCTGCGCGTTGACCGCGTTGATGCAGTCGGCGCGGTGCACGGTCACGCCCTTGCCACGGGTGGTGTAACCGACGATGGCGTCACCCGGCACAGGCTGGCAACACGTCGCGACCGACGTGAGGATGCCCTTCTCCCCGCGCACCAGCACGCGCGGCGAGGGCTGGACCTGGGGAATGAGCGGGATCGTTCGCAGGTCGCCGCCGGGCACCTCGAGGTTGAGCGCCATGCGCATCACCACGGAGTGCGGCGACAGGTCGCCGTAGCCGATGGCGGCCATGAAATCGTC
>DATKFA010000283.1:0-5039 GCA_035511715.1 Candidatus Acidiferrum sp.
AGGGCGAGCACCTCGATCGCACCGAGCAGGTAGCCGCCGATCACAGCGCCCGGGATGCTGCCCATTCCGCCGAGCACGATCACAGCCAGGCCTCGGACCTCGACGCTGTCGCGTCCGATGTAGGGGCTGATGTCGCCCAGCGCGACGCCGAACAGGATTCCCGCAAGACCTCCGAGCGCCGACGAGATGACCAGCGTGAGCGTGATCATCCGGTCGACATCGAGCCCCATCAGCCGCGCGGCCCGAGGGTTCTCGGCCACCGCGCGCAAGCCGCGACCGACCTGCGTGGAGCGCATCACGTAGCCGAGCAAGAGCATCAGCGCGAGCGAGATCGGAATGATCGCGACCTTGCTCGCCTCGAGCGTGACGTCGCCCACGTGCCAGATCGGGTTCGGTACCGTTCCAGACGGGAACGCGACCGAGTTCGCGCCATCGACCCACAGCCACGAAAACAGAGTTCCCGGCTGGCCCTGCTCGACGGCTGCGACGATGATCAGGGCGAGCCCGATCGTCGAGATCAACGCCGCGATCGGCGGAGCCTGGCGCCGACGCAGCGGGCGAAGGCACACGTACTCGATCACCAGTCCCATGAACGCCGAGGCGGCGATGCCCAGGACGCACGCCTCCGCGAAGGGCAGGCCGTGGTTGACGACCAGCGAGTAGGTGAGCGCCGCACCGAGCATGAAGACAGCGCTGTGCGCGAGGTTGAGGATATCGAGGATGCCGAAGACCAGCGTGTAGCCGACTGCGAACAGCGCGTAGATGGACCCGATGAAAATCGCGTTGAGGATCTGCTGATCCATCTAGCGCATCAACTTAATTGAAGAGAGATGGGGGAGCAGGTGGGCTCCCCCAACCCTCACGATCCAGGCTGGATCTGGTGGACCAGGGTGAAGCCCCCGTTGCCGTCCATGGCGATGACCCAAACGGTCTGCTTCACGTCGTGCTTCGACGTGAACTGGAACGGCCCAAGTGGAGTCTGGATGTTGACGGTCTCGATAGCTTTACGCAGCTTGTCTCTGTCGCCGGCGATGTCCGTGAATGTGAGGTTGGCGCGCTTGGCCGCGTCGGCGATGATCTTGATCCCGGTGTACCCCTGGGCCGAAAACTGGTCAGGGTCCTTGCTGTACTTCGCCTTGTAGGCGCTGACGAAGTCGGCGTTGGACGGGAAGGCGTTGCCGATGTACCAGGCGCTGGCGCTTCGCGCGCCCTTGCCGGCGGCGCCCGCTTGCGCCGAGACAACAGCAGTGTTGAACCCGTTGCCGCCGAGGAACTGGCCTTGCCAGCCCAGGTTCCGGGCGCCGGTCATGATCTTGGCCGGGATGTTGCCGAGAGATGTGATGAAGATCACGTCGGGCTTCAGCTGCACCGCCTGCGTCACGTAAGGCGACAGGTCGGCTTCGGCCTTGTTGAACTTGATGACCTTGAGCAGGTCGATGCCGTATTGCCCGACCGTGCTCTGAACGATCGTGCCGCCGTCGCTCGAAAACTTGTCGTCCTGAGCCACGAGCAGCACACCGGTCTTCGGGTGCATGTCCCCTGCATACGACTTGATGTTGTCGGGGATCGCCGTCTCCTCACCGAGGCTGTCGCGGAAGACGTACTGGCAGGGTGTCGTGGTTGGGAAGTTGCAGTCGGGAACGATGTGGATGCCGGTCGTGCTCACGGCAAGGATCGGGACCTTCAAGCTCTCGGCCAACGGGTGGACGCCGACCGCAGAGTTGGACAGCGTCGGGCCCAAAAGCGCGAGCACGTTGTTCTGCTGGATCAGGGTCTGCGCCTTGGCCGCCGAAGTCGGTTTGTCCGAGGTGTCGTCCTGGACCGTCAGGTTGATCTGCGCGCCGTTGACGCCACCGGATCCGTTGATCTGGTCGACCGCGAGCATCATGCCGTCCCGGCTCTGCGGCCCGTACACCCCGCCGGCGCCGGTGATCGAGAGGATGGCGCCCAGCTGGATGGTCTTGCCCGAGTAGGAGTTGGAGCTGGATCCGCCACCACCGCCGCCGCTCGAGCCACATGCGGCGACCAGGAAGGCTGCCATCAGCGAGGCGGCGAAGCGTGTGCGATTCACTTTCGACCCCCCAAATGAAGAGTTAGCGAATTCTTAACTTAGCACCGGCGCGCTGCTACGCCTGGAGGCGTTTCAGCAGCCTGGGGATGTCGAGCTTCGGTCGAGGGTACTGCGGGTCTACCTGCCGCAGCGTCTCGAGCAGGATCTTGGTCACCGCCCAGTTGCGGTAGACCTTGTCGTTGGCGGGTACGACGTACCACGGCGCCCACTGCGTCGAACACCGGGTGACCGCCAGGCCATACGCGCTCATGTATTCGTCCCAGAAGGCGCGCTCGTCGATGTCGTGCTCGCTGAATTTCCAGTGCTTGTCGGGATTGCGCAGCCGGTCCATCAGGCGCTTGCGCTGCTGGGCGTACGAGATGTGGAGGCAGAGCTTCACCACGGTCGTGCCGGCGCGCGCGAGCTGCTTCTCGAACTCGTTGATCTGGCTGTAGCGCCGTTCGATCACGCCGGGCTTGGCCAGGTCATGCACGCGCGCGATCAGCACATCCTCGTAGTGCGAGCGGTTGAAGATTCCGATGTATCCGGGCAGCGGTAGGCGTTTGCGGATGCGCCAGAGGAACCCGTGCCGCTTTTCTTCTGGCGTCGGTTGCTTGAACGCGGTGATCAGCACGCCCTGCGGGTTGAAGTTGCGCACGACGTGCGTGACCGTGCCGTCCTTGCCGGACGTGTCCATGCCCTGCAGGACGACGAGGAGAGAGCGCTTGTGCTCGGCGTAGAGCCGCTCGTGCAGCTCGAAGAGGTCGTCCTGGTGCTTCTGGATGTCGCGCTCGGCCTTCTTGTGCCCACCCCTCAGCCCAGGGGTGGAGTCGGCGTGCACGTCGGCCATCCGAAAGCGGCCGTCATGGATCTGGGCGCGGAGAAGATCCCCGACGCTTCTCGCGGCCACCGCCGCAGTGTATTAGGTGAGCTCTACAGGCACGACGTTGAGGTCGAGCAGCTGGTCACCACGCAGGACCGTGAGTGGAAGCTGGGCGCCGATCTTTGCCTCGACCATCAATCTCTGCAGGTCGCCGGCTTTGCTCACGCCCACGCCGCCGAGGGACACGATCACGTCGCCGGCGCGCAGCTTTCCGCCGGCGGCCGGTGATCCGCTCACGACCTCGTGCACCTCGACGCCAGCCTTGCGCGCGAGCCGCTCAGCGATCGGCGGCGGCAGAGGTCGCGTTCCACCTGCGATTCCCAGGTAAGCGCGGCGCACGCGGCCGTTGCGCATCAGCGCCGCGAGGATCGCCTGCGTCGTCCCGTTCATCGGCACCGCCAGTCCAAGGCCCATGCCCGCTACCGCCGTGTTCACGCCGATCAGGCGCGCCTGCGAGTCGGCGAGCGCGCCGCCAGAGTTGCCGGGGTTCAGGGCCGCGTCCGTCTGGATCACGTCCTCGATGAACCGGCGGTGTCCGTTACCGTCCGCGGTCGCCAGCGAGCGGCCTAACCCGCTGACGACCCCGGACGTGACGGATCCAGAAAAGCCCATGGGATTGCCGATGGCGACGACGAGCTGCCCAACCCGAAGCTGCTCGGCATTGCCGATCTTGGCCGGATTCAACGTGGTCGCCCGCGCCCGCGCGACCGCAAGGTCGGAGAGCGGGTCGGCGCCGACGACGTCAACGTCGTACTCGGTCCCGTCGAGGAACGACGCGCTCGCCGCGCCCCCGGCGGCGACGACGTGGGCCGAGGTGACCAGGAAGCCGTCGGGGGTGATGACGACGCCGGAGCCCGCGCCACCGAAACCGCGCCCGCCCCGGCCGATCCGGAGGCTGGCCACGGAGGGAAGGACCTTCTCCGCAACGGAGGTCACGATCGTCGAGTAGGCGTCCAGCGCCTCCTGTTCGGTCCGGTTGTCGACCATGGTGCTTACAAGATTACCAAGTAACAGAGGCCCTAAACATGGGCGGCTGCTTTCAGCGACCGGAACTCCTTTTCGAAGGCTTCAACGATCTTCTCCGGGTCTGAGACGAGCCCCTCGTCGGTCGCGATCCCGAGCATCACGCCGCCCGCGTAGGAGAGGATGCTGATCCCCAGTCCAAGTCTTCCCGATTGGGGAACCCAGAACATCACGCTGTCCAGCTTCCGTCCGGCCAGGTAGAGGGGTTCGCGCGGCCCGGGCACGTTGGTCAGGACTGCGGTCGCCTTGCTGCCGAAAAACCGCAGGCCCAATCGCTCCACCTCGACCGGCGCAAGGCCCATCAAGTTCAGCACGCCGAATGCGACGAGCGCCTCAGGCGATCGTTTCAGCCCGTCCATCTCCTTCTTGATGGCGCGGAGCCGGCGCACCGGGTCGACGATGCCGACCGGCAAGGTGAGGAACACGAGCCCAAACGAGTTGCCGAGCCGGTGCGCATCCTCCAGGGGCCGAAGGTTGACCGGCACCGAGGCGCGGATCGACAGGCCCTTGCTCGACTCGCCGCGCCTTTCGAGGTAGCGGCGCAGCGCGCCTGTCGCGGTGGCGACCAGCACGTCGTTGACCGTCGCGCCGTAGGCCTTACCGATGGCCTTGAAGTCCTCGAGCGGCACCGGCTTGGACCACGCCGCACGCTTGCGCCGCCCGAGCGCGCCCTTGAAAGGCGTTGGCGGATCCGGCGGCAGAAGGACCAGCCGGCCGAGGCGGTACGCGCCTTCGGCGACGCGCCCCGGATCCTGCAGCAATTTCGCCGCGCCGCCGGCGGCGCCCGGGAGCCAAGCGAGCGGACCCGCGTGGTTCGACGAAGCGGCGGTGCGACGTCGCGGTGAAGCCGCCGGCGTGGGGTCGGCCAGCGACAGCATCACGCGCACCAGCGCGATGCCGTCGGCGATCGAGTGGTGGATCCGCGCCAGCACCACCGATCCGCCGTCGAAGCCATCGATGAGGTGCATGTGCCACAGCGGCTTCGTGAAATCGAGCGGCGTGCTCATCTGCTCGCTGACGAAAGCGCTCAGCTCCTTCTCGCCTCCGGGTGCCGGCAGCGCGATGTGGCTCACGTGGTTGTCG